>JAVKCR010000473.1:0-5477 GCA_040222645.1 Rhodospirillales bacterium | reverse complement strand
CGCGTCATGCAGGCGGCCGAGGCGGCGCGCGCCGCGGCGACCACCGCGCGGGCCGCGCTGGCCGAAGCGGTGCGCCGGCACGACCTGTTGCGTCAGGAGGCGAACACGCGCAATGCCCGGCTGCAGACGATTCGGACGGAGCTGCAGGGCTGGACGGCGCGCGACCGCCAGCATGGCGAGCATGAGGCCGAGTTGGGCAGGCGCCGGCAGGAGATGGAAGCCGAGGCCGCCCGCCTGTCCGCCCTGCCGGAGCAGATCGCCGGCAAGCGCAGCGCGCTGCTGGACCAGATCGCCGGTGCCGAACAGGCCCGCAAGGCGGCCGCCGATGCCCTGGCGGAAGCGACCAACGCGCTGGAGCAGGCGCGCCGCATTTCCCGTTCCGCTCATGACGCCGATATCGAACAGGATCTCCGGCAATCGCCGGTCGATGCCGGCCTCCCGGCAGATGCCGGACAGCGCCGGTATGCGGAGAGGGGCGTAGAATTCCGCGCGGTAGATCTCCGCGATCTCGGCATCCGACAGCTCAAGCGCCGATGCCGGGTAGATGCCGCCGGTCCGCTCATTCAGGGCATCGAGGAACCTCTGGGATATCCCGTTCCGGGTGACGCCGCCGGGGTCGGCCGAGGCAGGCCTGTCGCTGATTCCCCCCTCCCTCGCCAGCAAGCGGGACAGATACCAGTCGAAAGCGTCTTCGCGGAAAACGCTGCCACTTGTTGCTTCGGCGGCGGGGATACCGAATATCCCGGCGCCATCGAGGAATGCCCGGTAGAGCGGCCAGTTTCCCCGATGCCGGAAACTCTCGCGGTGATCGCCGATCGATCCCGGATCGTCGCCGCGCAGGCTGGCGCCCGTCGCCGCCGCCCAGTCCCGCGAGGCGGAATCATCCAGGAAGACGTCGGTCCAGTTCGCCGGCGCCGAGGACGCAAGCCCGTCATTGCCGACACAGCGCCCGGAACCCGGCGCGAAGACGTCACCGAGGCGTTCCAGCACGTCGTCGCAGCGGGCGGCCACGTTCAGGAACAGGCTGTCGGGGCGGGCAATCGCCGTCCGGCGGGCATTGCGGACATATTCCGCCCCGTTCCAGAACAGCACCCGCCCGACCTTGCCGGGCAGGGTCCGGTTCAGGGCTTCGCAGACCACGCGGGTGCCGAGGGAATGGGCGACGATAGAGACCGGACCGGTCGCTTCGTTGAGCATCCCCGCCAGCCGGTGCCCCGCCTCTTCCGCCAGCGACCAGGCGCGGCTGTAGGTGGTGGCGTGCCCGCTGCGCCAGGCATCGAGGATGCCCCGCGCGGTGCGGGGCGCCGAGTACCAGCCGAATTCGACATAGCGGCGGTCGCCGAGCGCCGTCTTCCATTCCATGAACTGGGTCTCGAAGGGATTGTCGGCGCCGGGCCGGGTCGGATCGAAGGAATAGCCATGCACGAGAACAACCGCCGGGCCGGGGATAACCCGCAGGCCGGTCCTGCCGTTTCCGGCGGGCGCCGTGATCCGCCCCCTGTCGCAAATGATCTTCATCGAACCTCCGGATACAGAAAAAGCCGCCGGAAGGGCGGCATGTGGGTGTGAGTCAGGGAAAAATTATCTGGTCATCCCGGATGGCGCGCAGCGACAGTCCGGGACCTCCTGAGTCCGCGGCAGCCTCCCGAGGTCCCGGGCTCCGCCTGCGGCGGCCCCGGGATGACGATGGTTTGTGGTTTTCCGGCTTCACCAAGAACGGGGGCCGTGGAACAGGGATACGCCGCGTGAAAAAGCCACGTCATCCCGGATGGCGCGCAGCGACAGTCCGGGACCTCCTGAATCCGCGGCGGAGGCCCGAGGTCCCGGGCTCCGCCTGCGGCGGCCCCGGGATGACGTGCGGTGGCGGGGAACGTCCCCTTGTCCCTCCACCCTCGTCATCAACTCTGTTCCAGGCCGCATATTCCCCCCTCGTTCCCACGAAAGTGGGAACCGCGAAAGGCAGTCACCTAGTTCGCCGCAGAGGCTCCCACTTTCGTGGGAGCGAGGGGGCATAGGGCGCGTCTTCCCGGGCTCCGCCTGCGGCGGCCGGCGTCAGCTACTTCGCATCGCTCCGACCGATGACATGGTCGACCAGCCGGTCGATGTTCGCCGACAGGCCGGCGACCGAGCCTTCGAGCCGGGACAGCCGCATGTTGGTCTCGTTGCCCCGGGACTGGACTTCCTGGACGCGGTCCCAGAGGCGGATGCGCTGCTCGATGTGAAAGGCGCGGTCGGCCGATTGCCCGGCCAGGGCGGCAACCCGCTGCTCCTCCAGCGACGCCACCCGGCCGTCGAGGTCGCTGGCCCACCAGACGGCCATCGCCGTCTGCAGCAGGATGGCGCCGACCAGCGCCACGGGCAGGCGGCGGTCGATCCTCCAGCGATCACCGCCATGCGGCGACCGGTCACGGGCATGAGACATGGTCTTTCTCCTATCCGAAGGTGATGCGGACATTGCCGGCGGACCAGCCCGACCCGGACCCGTCGCAACCGAGAAACACGAGCCCGGCGGCGCCGGTGGAAACGGAAAAGCCGTGGTCGACGGCGCCGTCGAGATAACCGTGAAGGGCCGCACCCTGGCGGCGGATGCCGATGGTCCGGCCGGCACACCAGCCCGCACTCCGGCCGGCCTCGACCGAACCGTTATTGTTGTTCCAGCCCGGCCCCGTACCCTGGTTCTTGGCATAGACGACGGGGTTCGCAATCGTCGGCTGGGAAGCCCCGGTGGCGGTTCCCCCCGTCGCGAAACCCATGACGAAACCGGCGGCACCGGCGACATCGAGGGAGAAGACGAAATCCCGGTTCTCGCCGACGAGAATTGCGGTGCGGATGTTCTTGTCGGTGGCGCCGGCGGTCACGGTACCGTCGCCGACGGCGAAGCTGCCCGTGTCGCCCAGCCAGTCGCCGGGGCCGAGGGTTATCCAGCCCGGGCCGCCGCCGGCCCCGAAGCCGGTCAGGGAATTGAGGATCAGCATCACGAATCGTCCGCGTTGCTGACGGTCAGGAAAAGCATGACGCCGATGAGCCAGGCATCGACGTCGCAGGTATCCCCCGCGTCGGTCGCCGCGCGCTGCACCCGGAGCAGGAGGGTGTCGCCGGGCGCGGGCGAACCGCCCGCCAGCAGGCTCGAGAACGCCACGACACGACGCTGGCCGGAAGCCGGCGATCCGTCGGCATCGCTGGCCGCACTGGCATCGCCCCAGGGCGCGTCGATCGCATCGCCGTCGCCCTGCGCCTGGCACTGGATGGCCCAGTGGACGTTGCGGGCAGACCCACCCGGCGCTTCCATCCATTCGACATAGCCGGAGATCGCCGCCGTCCCGTCGATCGAGGGCGGCAGCTTGAACGAGGCCTGCGCATGTTCGACCGCGTCCGCATCGAACGCGAGATAGGCGGTCATCACCTGGTTCGAGGCGGATTCCGTCTCCGCCAGCCCGGCCCCGCCATTCGTCGCCTGCGGCCGCCAGGCCGCCGCCGGCAGGTAGATCGCGTGCAGCCCCTGCGCGAGCAGCCCGGCCTCCGCCGGTGTTGCCGGCACGAAGGCGGTCCCGTCGAACCGGAACAGGTCGCCCGCATCGGGCGTCTCCGTTGCCAGGTCGACATCGGCAAGGTCGTCGAGACCCGGCGAGACATTGACGAACTGGGCGCCGTTCCAGCGCAGCATCTGGCCGCTCACCGGTTCGGACAGCACCAGGTCGATATCGCTCGACAGGCTGGCAAGGAGTGTCGTCTCCAGCGCGGTGCCGCCGCTGTTCCACTTGATCAGCGCATCGCCGACCGGCTCCGGGAAATTGATATCGGCCACCGATGTCGAGATCGGCAGCTTGACCGCGCGGCCGAGGTCCTCGGTCTGCTGCTGGTTGATCATGGTCAGCTTGTCGAGCGCGCGTTCGTGCGTCTCCGCCGTGAAGGCGTCGTTCTCGACATAGTCGGTTTCCTGGGTGATCGGGACGTTCCGCACGATGACGATGCGGTCGGTGGCGTCGGGCTCGTGCCCGGCCTTGATGGTCACCGACCCGCCGGCGAGATCGCCCGCGCCCGAGACCTCGAACTGGACGCCTTCGACCAGCTCGGTCTCGGCCCCGGCAGAGGTGCGGCGCACCACGCGGATATGCGAACTCTCGAGGAAATAGAACGGTACGGGGAACACGAAAGGTCCCGAATTCGCGACATAGCTGCCGCGGCTCAAGTCACTGCTGACGGTCATGGTGAGGCTCCGTTTGCTGTCTGGAATGGCGGGCGGATGGACGGGATTGCTCAGGGGCCCTTGATCGCCTTCCAGAGATCCTCGCCGTACTTGCCGGCGACATCGAACCCTGCCTGGCCGAGCAGGTTGCTGCCCGCCCGCCGGGCTTTGGCGGCGTCCGCCTCGAGCTGGCCCGCGCGATGCCCGCCATCCCAGCCGACCAGCCGGGCCTCATACGCGCCGTCCCTGGCGATCCGGGCGAGCACCTCCGTCGGCGAACCGGCGATCTGGACCCCCGACGTGGCGAAGCTGACCCGGCGGCGCGCCGCCTGCTGTTTCGCCAGCCGCCGGATGCGTTCCTGCTCGATCGCCGCCTTCTGGCGCAGGAACGTCGCCTGGTTGTCGTACCTCTGCGCGGCCGCCTGTTGCTGCTGGTAGCTCTTCAGGCCGCCCAGGAACATGCTCGACGCCATCATGGCCTCGGTAAATCCGCACATGGTCAGTCCTCCGTGGTGGTGAGGTGGGGAATGATGGCGAGCAGGTGCGCCGGCAACGGCTGGTCCTGCACGATGGTCACCTGGCCGGCGGTATCCCAGCCGCCGTTGAATGAGATCTCCTTCTCGCCCTCGAAGAAGGGCGGGGCGCTGTCCATCGGGTCGCCGGCCCGGCGGAACGGGATGACGTCGAGTTCGCTTTCGCTGCGGCCGACCTTGAGACCGAGCGCATCGCGAAGCCTGAGCACGATCTTGTGGACGCGCTTGCGCCGGCCCTGCGCGGTACCGTCGGCGCCGCCGGCTTCCGGCCGCAAGGTGCGGGCGACGGCGCCGAACGGCAGGCCGACATGAATGACCGCGGCGCTGCCGCCATTGGTGAGCGTCACGATGCCGCCGGAGACGGTCTGGCGCGGATAGACCGCACCGTCGCCGAGAATGGCCACGCTCTCGCCCTCGATATGGTCGAGACCCGAAACCGAGGAGGCGAGCAGCCGGACCGTACCGCCGGCAGTGAAAGTCCCGAATGCGCTGCCGTCGATGGCGACGCCATTCGGTGTCTCGAGCGCGAAGCCGTCGTCCGTGCAATCGACCGCGCGGAAGGTCGGGCCGTTCAGTTCATTCATGCCGCCGATGCCGGTAAAGCGCACCAGCGCCCCTTCGGGAATGCCATGCGACGGCGCGGTGACCACCACCGGCTGGGCGTTCGTCGCCCCGGTCACCGCGACCGGTGTCGCGATGTAGGAAAGCCCGCTGTCGACGAAGAAGGCCTCCGTCACGCCGGCATCCATGGTGACGGA
>JAVKCR010000472.1:0-13415 GCA_040222645.1 Rhodospirillales bacterium | reverse complement strand
ATCTGCCGTATAGCCCCCGGCAAACCCATACCCTACTGTATACTCAATAGCCGGATCCACACCCTCCCCTGACACAATATTCGCACCATGAAAAAAAGCGTGACCCCCAGTACTTAAATCATACTTCTCAAGATCCTTAATCGAACCGGTAGGATATACTCCAACTACACCGTTAAGTTTAAAACCAATTTTACTAGCACCAACACTAACTGCCGATTTTATGGACGCCAATGTTGCTGCGTCAATTTTTTTACCGGATAAAATTGCAGACTGAACCGCATAGTTAATAGCTGTATCAACTGACACACTTGGGAACTCTGGGAACAAACCGTATTCGCCATAGTTTGCATTAACCGCTCTAGACCCGCTAGTTGAAACCGAACTGTAAAAGCCCCAAGAATCGCCAAATTTTCCGACAGTCACCTGTAGGCCGAGCCCAAAGCCTTCGCTAAAAAATGTACCCTGTCCACCGAATCTAAAAGTAATACCGCTAGTCATATGATTCTGTCCAAATTAAAAAATATGGCATACCAAATGAACACAACAATGTTATAAATAAAAAATTTTATAACGGTGCGACTTACAAAGTCATCGTCCGAAAAAATCGCAAAAATTAAACTATTTCTATATTTGGATGGGAATTTTTTCCTACTCTTTAAGTGGAAATACCATATAATAACATAAAAAATCAACCCCAGCGCCATTCCCGCCACCATAATATATTCGATCATCTTCTTTCTTCCCGCTTATCTACATCCCAGAGATCTCAAAATAAATACGCCTACAATCCAAACCCCAACGAATACTAGCGTAAGAAGATAGGCAAAGGATTTCAGTTCAAATCGTGAAAATCAACTAGCGAACACCCCCTAGTATTTCTGTCCACCAAACGATATCCAGCCCACGCACAACGCCGGTAACTCTGCGCTCGGTGCTTGATTTGTGATCTCCCTGATCTCTCTCCATGCATTCATTGCGAATGTACCGGCGCAATGACAGTGGACCAGCCCCTGCCGTTCATATGGCGACCGGCAACCATCTGTACGCTGCTTCCCATCGTCACATCGTGACGAGAGACAGGCGTACATCGTCCATAGGGCAGTGATTCGACTAAGAGAGCACACATCCTCTCCTCCCCCTCTGCAGGCCGTTCCCCCGAACGGCTGCCGGTCCATGCCTGCTCCTCGAGCAATCCATGAACCTGCCTTCCCTGCAGGAAGGCTACTCAAGCCGCGTTTCGCCGGTCAACCGAAATTTGCCCGGCGCCTCGCGATTTGCGTGCATCCCGCGACCACCCGCTTGAACCGTGATGGCGCAGGCCGGACAGCGCGGCGGGATGCGCCCGTTTTCCCTCGGTGACAGGGTGGATCCGGGCGGTCCGCTGGCACGACATCCGGACAGGCCGCGCGCACGCCTCCGGCCTCTCCCGCCCCGGGAACCGCCGCCCCCCTCCTGATTCCAGACCTGATAAGCGCTGTCCCCGCGCGCGTGCACCAGCCCGCGCGCGAGGACACGACCGCGATGGATCGAAGAACAACTCTGGTCGGGCGCGTCGGAAACGATCCCGACAGGTTCCGCGCGTACGGAAAACGGCCTGCCCGTCACCACCGACAGGGGCGACCTCTTCGTCATCGCCGGCGACGTGGTCAACCCGCTGCCGAAAGGCGCCGCCGTCGGGATCACGCTGGCGGATCACGGGGTGACGCTGGTGGGGGTCTGAGGCCCTCGACGCACGCATGCGCCGCGTCGGAAACTCCATTTGAACCCGTACCACTCCCGGAATAAGCTGCTTTCCGGGAGAGGCAATGTCCACAAACAGGCGGTGCAATCACGTCATTGCGCTGTCCCGCAGGGTATTCGTCGCCGGCGGGACCGGCTTCGTGCTGTCCGGATTTCCGCATATCGCAGGCGCTGCTGCCGCATCGACGCTCAGGTTCGGGCTCACGCCGGTTTTCCTCAACAACGATATCCAGCTGCTGGATGCGCTCCGGCTTTATCTCGAGACGGCCACCGGCCGCCGGGTCGAGCTGGTCACCCGGCGCACCTACCAGGAGGTCACCTCGCTACTGGTGTCAGGCCAGCTCGATGCGGCCTGGATCTGCGGTTATCCGTTCATCCAGTACCGCAACGATCTCGAACTGCTCGCCATCCCGGAATGGAACCACAAGCCGCTCTACCGCTCCTACCTGATCGTCGGGGCGGACCGCGACGCGGCGACCGTCGCCGACCTTCGCGGCGACATCCACGCCTTCTCCGATCCGGATTCCAATTCCGGCTATCTTGTCACGCGAACCCTGATGTTCGAGCAGGGGTTCGATCCGGATCTCTTCTTCCGCAAGACCCTGTTCACCTACGGCCACCGCAACGTCATCCGGGCGGTTGCTTCGAATCTTGCCCAGTCAGGCAGCGTCGACGGGTATGTCTGGGAAGTCATGCTGGAGCTGGAACCCGAGCTGGTTTCTCTCACGAGAGTGTTGCGCCGCTCGCAATGGCTGGGTTTCCCGCCTGTCGCCACCAGCAAGCGGACGGCCGGAACAGATGAGGCGCACGCCCTGCAGAAGTCTCTGGTCGAGATGGCCGCGAACCCGCAAGGACGCGAGGTTCTCGGACTGCTCAGGCTCACCGGCTTCACGATGCCGGAGGAAGCCATCTATGACGGGATCGCCGACATGGTCGCCCGCTTGCGGAGCGTGTTGTGAAGGCGGGGATCGGCAACAGGACAAGGATGCCGCTGATCTGGCGCGTGCCGCTGGCCGTCGCCGTGCTGATGTTCCTGGTCTCGGCGGTGATCACCGAGCGGGTACTGGACCGCCTCGGCTCGATCCAGAAAACCTATCTCCAGTCGATCGCCGATTCTTACCTTGAGGGTCTGATTGCCTCGCTTTCTCCCTCCGTTCTGCGCGAGGACAGCTGGGAGATATTCGACACGCTGGAGCGGCTCCGGCCGGTGAACACCGCGATCGTCCCCATCGAGACCATCGTCACGACACCGGCCGGGACGATCCTCGCGGCCACCAATCCCGGCACCTATCCGATACTCGATACCCTTTCCGGTTCACAGGTCGGGCGATTTCCAGAGAAGCAGATCAGAATCGAAATCGACGACGGGCTGGCCTATCTCAGGCGGGATATCGTCTATCAGGACACGACGATCGGACGCATCTACACCATCTTCGATGCCCGTCTGCTGTTGGCGGAACGCCGCGACGTTCTGTCGACGCTGGTGCTCAGCAACCTGGCGCTGACCGTGCTGCTCGCGCTGGTCGGATTCGCGACCATGCGCCGGATGATCCGGCCGATGCAGACGCTGGAGAGCCACATGATCGAGGCGGCGGAAGGACGAGCAGTCCGGATCGACCTGCCGAACAAGGTCAATGGCAGTTCGGAAACCCGGCGGCTGTTCGCCGCCTACAATTCACTGCTGGATGCCGACGCGGCCAGCCGGGACCTGACCCGGAAGCTCGCCGAGGAGGAAAAGCTCGCAAGCCTCGGCCGATTGTCGTCGGTGATGGCGCACGAGATCAACAACCCGCTCGGCGGATTGCTGAACGCGGTCGATACCTTGCGAAAACATGGCGAGAAACCGGAAATCCGGAAATCCTCGCTCGACCTGCTGCAGCGCGGATTGCAGGGCATCGGCGAGGTGGTGCGCGCGGCGCTGGCGACCTATCGGCCGGAACGCCAGGCGCGACCGCTGTCGATCAACGACCTGCATGATGCCAAGCTGCTCGTGTCGCCCGAGCTCAGGCGGCGCGGTCAGACGCTGGAACTCATGCTCGACGGCGTGGAAGAATCCCTCGCCTGCCCCTGTCCCGCCGGCCCGGTCCGGCAGGCGCTCACCAACCTGCTGCTGAACGCCAGTGCCGCGTCCCCCGACGAGGCCGACCTGTTGCTGAAGGCGGTGCAACAGGGCGGCTTGCTCACGATCGAGGTGGGTGACAGGGGCCCCGGGCTCCCGCCCGAACTCGTGGCATTGCTGACCGGACCGGCGCAGCGGTCGCTGCCCGACGGCAAGGGGCTGGGATTGTGGGTGGTGCGCCAGATCTCCGGTGAGATCGGCGCGAAACTCGAACTGGCCCCGCGCACCGGCGGCGGCAGCATCATCCGGCTCCGGATCGGCGCCGGCCGATTGAAGGATATCAATCATGCAGCCTGAACCGTACAGGGTAGGACTGATCGAGGATGACCCCATCATGGGAGAATCCATCGTGCAACGGCTGGAAATCGAGGGATGGTCGGTGGAATGGTGGCGTACCGGCAAGGAGGCCCTGGCCTCGCCCAAACTCCACAAGTCCGATATCGTGGTCTGCGACATCCGGTTGCCGGACATGAGCGGCGAGGATGCCTATCGGCGAAAGCTCGGCTCGGCCGACACGCCCCCCTTCGTCTTCATCACCGGTTACGGGGAAATCGACCAGGCGGTTCGGCTGATGCGCATGGGAGCCTGCGACTATCTCCTGAAACCGTTCGTATTCGAGGAATTTCACCAGCGGCTGCGGCAGAATGTCCGGCCGCGTGGCGGGTTGGACAACCGGGATCATGTCAGCCTCGGCATCTCGCCCCAGATGCGGGAGGCGGAAATGCTTCTCGATCGCTATGCGCCCAACGACCTGCCGGTGCTGATCACCGGTGAGACCGGGGTCGGCAAGGAGATCACGGCACGCCTGCTGCACCGGCGGTCGGCATTCGCAAAGGGGCCGTTCATGGCCGTCAATTGCGCGGCGATCCCGGAGGAATTGCTGGAAAGCGAGATATTCGGTCATGAACGCGGCGCCTTCACCGGGGCGGATCGCCAGCATCACGGCTACGCGGAGCGCACGAAGCAGGGCACGCTGTTCCTCGACGAGATCGGCGACATGCCGCTGACGCTGCAGGCCAAGATCCTGCGGCTGGTCGAGGAACGCAGTTTCCACCGCGTCGGCGGAGAGGTGGCGATCCCGTTCACCGGACGCATCGTCGCCGCCACCCACCGCGAACTGCTGGCCGAGAACGGCAGCGGTTTCCGCGAAGACCTCTATTACCGGCTCGCCGTGCTGCCGCTGCATATCCCGCCTTTGCGGAAGCGGCCCGAGGATATCCTCCGCTTCATGAAGGCGTTCCTCGAGGAGGCCTGCGAGCGCCAGAATCTCCAGTTCAAGGGCTATTCCAGCCTGACCGAGGACCTTGCCATGGAACATCCCTGGCGGGGCAATGTCCGGGAGTTGCGCAACCGCGTCGAGCGGGCCGTCGCGGTCTGCCGCCAGGAATGGATCATGCCGCAGGACATGTTCCCCGACCAGTCACCCGCCGGCCCCGGCGAGGCAGTAGCCGGCATCGAACCGCTGGCCGGCATCAGGGAAGACGCCGAACGCCGCCATATCGAGCGGGCTCTTGCGATGGCCGGCGGCCAGATCGCCGAAACCGCACGCCATCTGGGAATATCCCGGACGACGTTGTGGGAGAAGATGGGACGGCTCGGCATCCCGGGCAAACGTTCGGAAAACTGAACCTTCGGCGGCGCAGCATGTCCGGAAATCCGGACAATAGCTGCACAAGCTTCAACCCGCCCCGATTAATTTCTCGATTTATCAATCGCCTGCGCTGCTGGCACGACGCTTGCTCTCCCCTCCCTGAACAATATCAAACGGGAGGAAATCATGACTCGATGCAGCAAGATGGTCGATCTCGGCCGTCGCCAGTTTCTCAGGAGCGGGGCGATGGCCACCGCCGGAGTGGCGACCGCCACGGTATTGCCGGCAGGCCAGGCCAAGGCGGCGCCGGCCAATGCCCAAATCGACTACCCCTCCAACCGGCTCGGCAACGTTGCCGATCTCAAGGTCAACGCGCCGGTCGACATCGCCTACCCGGACGAGAACAGCCCGGGCATCCTGCTCAAGCTCGGCCAGGCCACGGACGGCGGTGTCGGGCCCGATGGCGACATCGTCGCCTATTCCGTCCTCTGCCCCCACAAGGGCTGGTACATGAGCTACCGCGCCGACGACAAGACGCTGAACTGCCCCGGCCATTTCTCGCGCTTCGATTGCGAGGCGGGCGGTCAGCAGATCTGGGGGCATGCGACGCAGAACGTCCCGCAATTCACGCTCTTCGTCGACGACAAGGGCGACATCTATGCCGAAGGCGCCAGCGACCTGATTTTCGGTCGCCCGTCGAACGTGCTCTGAGGGAGGAAAGAGAACCATGGCTTACAAGCGACAGATCGACCGCCTGCCCATCCCCCCGAAGGATGCGGCGGTGCACAACGTCACCTGCCACTACTGCATCGTCGGTTGCGGCTACAAGGCCTACACCTGGCCGCGCAACAAGCAGGGCACCCTGAAGGACAACGCCTTCGGTATCGACCTCGGCGAACAGCAGGCCGCTGACGGCACCTGGATCGCCCCGTCGATGTACAATGTCGTGCGCCAGAACGGGAAGGATGTGCATCTCGCCGTCGTGCCGGATCATGATTGCGTGGTCAATTCCGGTCTCGGATCGGTCCGCGGCGCCCGCATGGCGGAAAACCGTCCGTCCTACGTCACCGGCACCCAGCAGCAGCGCCTCAGCGACCCGCTGATGTGGCGCAACGGGGTCTGGCAGCCGACCGCATGGGACGACGCGCTGGATCTCGTCGCCCGCGTCACCGCCCGGGTGGTGACACAGGGTTCCGAGGACGATCTCGTGGTGTCGATGTTCGACCATGGCGGTTCCGCCGGCGGCTACGAGAACACCTGGGCGACCGGGAAGCTCTATTTCCAGAGCATGAAGATCAAGAACTGCCGCATCCACAACCGCCCGGCCTACAATTCGGAAGTCCATTCGACCCGCGACATGGGCGTCGATGAACTCAACTACGCCTACAAGGACTACCAGGTCACCGACACCATCTTCATGATCGGCGCCAACTCGCTCGAGACGCAGACCAACCTGTTCCTGAACCACATGGTTCCGGGTTTGCGGAACGGCGCGAAATTCATCTCGGTCGACCCCCGCCGCACCGTGACCATCAACGCGGCCGAGGAAGTGGCCGGCAAGGAGAACGTCCTTCACCTGGCGATCAACGAAGGCACCGACATGGTGCTGTTCAACGCCATCCTGACCGAGATCGTCGACAAGGGCTGGACCGATACCGACTTCATCGCGAAATCCACCTTCCGCGACGGCGAGGCCCAGGCCGTCGATACTGCCCACCCGGCCGGTCTCGGCAGCCTCGAATACGCCATGGAATCCTGCCGCACCCCGCTCGCGGAAGCCGCTTCCATCTGCGGCGTGCCGGAAGCGGATATCGCGAAGGCGGCGGCATGGATCGCCAGTCCGAAGGGCGACGGTTCGCGGCGCAAATGCGTAACCGCCTACGAGAAGGGCATCATCTGGGGCAACGACAATTACCGCACCATCGGCGCGCTGCTGAACATCGCGCTGGCGACCGGCAACCTGGGGCGTGAAGGCGGCGGCTGCTGCCGTCTCGGCGGCCACCAGGAAGGCTACTACCGCCCGGCAGACGGCCATGTCGGACGCCCGGCGGAATATGTCGACCAGCTGCTGATCCGCGGCGGCGGCAAGGTCCACCATGTCTGGGCCTGCGACCATCACAAGACGACGCTGAACGCCTCCCAGTTCAAGCGGGTGCACAAGCGCCGCGCCGACATGGTCAAGGACGCCATGGACGCGGCCGCCGGCGGCACGCGCGAACAGCTGGTCGACGCCATCGTCTCGGCGGTGAATGCCGGCGGCCTGTTCGTGGTGGTGACCGACATCATCCACAGCCAGATCGGGCAGAATGCCCATGTGCTGCTGCCGGCCTGCGAGGCCAACGAGATGAACCTCACCTCGATGAACGGCGAGCGGCGGCTGCGGTTGTCGGAAAAGTACATGGACCCCTATGGCAACTCGAAGCCGGACTGCCTCATCGCCGCCGGCATCGCCCAGCATATGGAACGTGTCCTGCGCGAGATGGGCAATGCTGCCTATGCCGACCAGTTCAAGGGCTATGACTGGCAGACCGAGGAAGACGCCTTCACCGACGGATACCAGAAGGGCAATCCGGAAGTGTCCTACGAGCGGCTGCGCGTCATGGGCAACAACGGCGTGCAGGAACCGGTCACGGGCTTTGCCGACGGCAAGCTTGTCGGCACCGAGCGCCTCTATACGGACGGGCGCTTCACCCGCCACGGACGCGAGGACGGCAAGGCCCTGTTCTGCGCCGCCGGATGGCGGGGCTGGCAGGCCGCCGGCAAGGCGCGCGAGAAGGAAGGCCACAGGTTCTGGATCAACAACGTCCGCGCCAACATCTTCTGGCAGAACCAGTTCCTCGACCAGGACAACGACTTCGTCCAGGACCGCTTCCCCTACCCGTTCATCGAGATGAACCCGGACGACATGGCGGAACTCGGAATCGGCGCCGGCGACCTGATCGAGATCGCCAACACCAACGGCGCAACCCAGGGCATGGCCTATCCCACGGACACCGCGAAACGCGGCCATGTCGCGATGGTGTTCGGCTCGCCGGCCGGCAGCCAGGGCAACGTGGTGGGTCCCGGCGTCAACGAACTGGTACTGCCGGACTACAAGCATACCTGGGGGAACATCCGCAAGATCGCGAACGCCACCCCGCGGTCGAAGGCGGTCTCCTTCAAATCGAAGGAGTACAAACTGGGCTGAGACTGATCGTCGGCATAAGCCGATGCGGAAACGGGGGTGATCCGGGCCGGTACCGGGTCACCCCCGTATTCATTGCGGGTGCGGCAACGCCGCCGGCCCAGGGCGACGAACTTCCGCCCCCGACGTTAGCCGGCCGCCTCCCGCTCCCCCTGCGGCAGCGTGATCGTCACGTTTGTGCCCTTGCCGGGCTGGCTGTCGATGGTGATCCTGCCGCCGAGCAGGTCGACCAGCGAGCGGGTGATGCCGAGACCGAGGCCCCAGCCCTTTTCCGCCAGGTAGGGATTGTCCAGCGCGCGGGAGAAATAGCTCGTCAGGTGCGGCAGGGCGCCCGGGTCGATGCCGATGCCGGTATCGGAGACCTGGAGCTGGAAGCCGTCATCGATGCGCCGGGTCCGGACCGTCACGCTGCCGCCGATGGGCGTGAACTTCAGCGAATTGCCGAGCAGGTTGAGCAGGATCTGCAGCAGCGAGGAGCGGTCGCTGCGGATGTCCCGGCAGTCGGGATCGAGGTCGGTGACCAGCCGGATGCTCCGCGTCCAGGCCTTGCCCTCGACCAGCTTGAGCGCGTCGGCGACGATCTGGTGCAGGTCGAGCGGCACGATCTCGACATTGCGCCGTCCAGCCTCGATGGCGGAGAGGTCGAGGATGTTCTCGACGAGGCCCAGCAGGTGCAGCGCGCTGGAATTGATGTCGCCGGCATATTCCCGGTACTTCGCGGTCTGGTCCGGCCCGAGCGACTGCAGCCGGAGGATGTCGGAAAAGCCGATGATGGCGTTGAGCGGCGTGCGCAGTTCGTGGCTCATCGAGGCGAGGAAGCTCGACTTCGCCCGGTTGGCGCGCTCCGCCTCCTCCTTCGCGCGCTCCAGGCTTTCGAGCGACTGCACGAGTTCGGTGACGTCGAGGCAGGTGCCGTGGAGACGCCGGATCTGATCACCCCGGAATTCACAGCGGATGGAAACGAGAATGTGAATCACCGTCCCGTCTCCGCGTATGATGCGGTAGGTGTTGCGCCCGAGGTCGCTCTTTCGTTCCCGCATACCGCTCTCGAGCCACTCGTTGATGCGGTCGAGATCGTCGGGATGATGAAGCTTTGTCGACACGAAATCGAAATCGATGACCTGGTCGCGGCCATAGCCGACGAGCTCATACATGCCGTCGGACCAGAACACGTCGCCGCTCCGCACGTCCCAGGTGAAATCGCCGAGCCGCGCCAGGTGCTGGGAGGCGATCAGCCGCGCCTCGTTGCGGCGCAGCCGTTCGATCAGTTCGAGCCGCCGGTGCACGTCCGTCAGGATCGCGCCGAGGAAGATCGTGGCGACCGGGTGGACGAGCAGCAACGGCGCCAGGTAGGTGGCGATGAGCGCCACCGGGTCCACCGAATTCGGCAGCGTGAAGGTCCAGGCGAGGCTGGCCACGGTCACGATCAGCGACAGGCCCAGCAATTCGAGGATCTTGATGCGGGCCGGCGGCCGGGAAATGTAGGCGCGGAAGGCGATGCCGATCAACGCCGCGGTGACGATGGCGCCCGTCCCGGCGACGACGCCGATCCCGCCCTGCCAGATCCGGAATCCCGCCGCCATCAGGCCCGCGATGACGCCGGCGGCGAAGCCGCCATAGGGCGCCGCCAGCATGACGACGATATTGCGGGCGTCGAGAATGACCCCATCGGCCAGCGTCATCGGCGTCGTCATGCCGGCGATCGCCGTCAGGCCGAACAGGATGCCGTTGATCGCGGGCAGCCGTTCTTCCGGCTGGCGCCGCAGTTTCCGGAACATCAGGCCGTTGATGTAGCAGAGGACGATCAGAAGCGCGAGATGGGCCACGAACTCCGGGAAGAGTTGCGTCAGTCCTGCCATCTCCTCTGCCTCCTTTCGCTCCGATGTGAAGGAATCCCGTCCCTGACGGACAGGGTATACGGCCCGGCCGCATTGCGCAGCCTGAGGTTTCTACCTATCGGCGCGCAACCCAGCCGTCGGCGCCGAATGCCCGTGCCGCGAGATCGATGGTGCGCTCGATCTCGATTCCGTCCTCGAAGCTGTAGCCGAGGCAATCCGTCTCGCCGGCGATGCGGCCGAGCAATTGCCGGCATTCGATCACCTTGAGCTCGTTGAAGCCGAGGCCGTGTCCCGGCGCCGGGCAGAACCGGTCGTAGGGCGGGTGATGCGGCGCGGTCAGGATGGTGACGAAGCCCTGCTCCCCCTTCGGGTCGCGGGCGCGGTAGAGCTGGAACTCGTTGAACCGCTCCTGGTCGAACAGGATGGTGCCTTCCGACCCGTAGAGCTGCAGGCAGATCCGCCCCTTGCGCCCCCAGGCCGACCGGTTGACCTGCAGGGTCGCGGAAACACCGGTCTCGAGACGCATCAGCACCGAGGCGATATCCCAGGTCTCGACCGCGCGGCGCCCGCCGTCCCCGGTCGGCCGGTCGGCATAGGGCTTCGACATGTCGGTGACGACGCGGTCCGCCCGGCCGGCCACCAGATGCAGCATCGACAGCGCATGCACCGCGAAATCGTCGAGCGCGCCGTGGCCGGAGGAGGCCTCGCTCTTCCAGTAGAACGGCGCCTCCGGGTCGGCCATGAAATCCTCGTCGACCTCGATGCGGACCTGGGTCAGCCGGCCGATGGCGCCGTCGCGGACGAGCTTGACGATATGCCGGAAGGCCGGGTTCTGGATGTAGTTGTAGCCCATGAAGGTGACGCGGCCGCTCCGCCGCGCGGCGGCGAGCATCCGTTCCGCCTCGGGCAGGGTCGGCGCCATCGGCTTCTCGCACCAGACATGCTTGCCGGCCTCCAGCGCCGCGATCGCCATTTCCGCGTGGAACTGGTTCGGCGTGGTGACCGAGACGACATCGACCTCCGGGTCCTCGACCAGGCGCCGCCAGTCGCCGGTGGCGCGGTCGAAGCCGAACTCGCTCGCCCGCGCCTCGGCCTTCTCCGGCGTGCTTTCCGCGAGATGCACCAGCCTGGGCCTTGCGCAATCTCCGAACACCGCCCGCACACTCGACCATGCCAGCGCATGGCATTTCCCCATATAGCCGGTGCCGATCAGGCCGACGCCGATATCCTCAACCCTGCTGTTGCCCTGCAACATTTCCCCACCTTCAACTATTCTCATGTTTAGCCTTGCAAAAAATGCAGGGCAGATTCGCTTCTGTTGCGCTGCACAAAGACGCCGGGAAGGACTATCTAACACTCACTACGCTGCGGCGCGCCGCCCGGTCATCCTCCCGGACCGGTCGATGGCGCGCCGCGGCACCCCAAATCGCACAGGACAGAAACGATGTTCGCCAACCTCCGTTCCACCCTCGTCCGCTGGCGCCGCGTCCGCCGGGCCGAATACGAACTCTCCCAACTCGATGACCGGGAACTCAGCGATCTCGGCATCTCGCGCGGCGATATTCCGCGTGTCGTACGGGCAGCCGTCAAGGTCTGATCTGCACCTCAAGCAGTCGCTTTCATTTCGATGGAACCCGGGATCGCGGAAGAGGCGGTTCCGGGTTTTCCTTTTTCAGCCGCCCCCGGCCGGCTGAAGCGGCTTGCCGCAATGCGGGCAGGTCCGCGCCTCCTCCTCGCGCAGGCTGTCGAGGATGGAATGCGCCATCTCCTCGTCGATGCCGAGATCCTCGCGCAGCCGCTCGATCCGCCGGCGCTTGCCGCGCGGGATGGTGCCGTCGTCGGCGACCAGCGTATCGACCTTGCGGCGGAAGGTTTCGCGGCGGCGGTGGACCTGGTCCTGCAGTCCGGCGAGCAGGATGCCGGTCGGCAGCGCCACCATGCCGACCCCGAGAATGGTGGAAACGCCGGCGATGATCTTGCCGGCGGTGGTGATCGGCACGGCATCGCCATAGCCGACGGTGGTCAGGGTGACGACCGCCCACCACATGGTCTTCGGTATGGTCGAGAAGGAGTCCGGCTGCGCCTCGTGCTCGGCGAGGAACATCAGGCTGGACGAGACCATCATCAGCACCAGCAGCAGGAACAGCGCCGCGAGGATCGATTCCGCCTCTTCCTTCAGGACGTCGAGGAACAGTTTCACCACCGGCGCATAGCGTGTCAGCTTGAACACCCGCAAGAGGCGCAGCGCGCGCAGCACCCTGAGATCGATGCCGGTGATGAACTGCAGCCAGAAGGGCAGGATCGAGATCAGGTCGATCACCGCCATCGGCGTCAGCAGGTAGCGCAGCCGCGCCCGCCCCGCCTTCATGCGGCGCCACGCCGGGTTCTCCGGCGCCGACCAGACCCTGAGCAGGAACTCCACCGTGAAGATGAGCACCGAGACGATCTCGATGACCGCGAACATCGGGGCATAGTCGCGGTAGATGCCGGGCTCGGATTCGAAGATCACGCAGAGCACGTTGACCAGGATCAGCAGGATCAGCCCGAACTGCAGCCGCCGGCCCCACGGATTGCGGGTATCGTCGTTCTCCAGCAGCATGTAGACGCGACGTCGAATATTGCCGGGCATCGAAGGCTCCGTCGGTAGTCCTGACGGGTTGTTTGTGCGCCCCCCGCATCTAATATCGCGTTAACGTCGCGCCGGACCACAGATCGGGAGACATCATGAAACTCTTGCGCACCATCCGCCTCGACGGCAGCGACGAACTCGCCTTGCCGGTTGCCGCGATTCCGGGAGAGTTCGCCGTTACCGGTTCCTTCCTGTTCTCGAACGTCGATCCCGGGAAGCTCGAGGGGAAAGTGAAGGTCGCCTTCGGCTCGGGCTGGCTCGGCATCGAGAGTTTCGGCTTCTCCCCCTTCGTCCAGGTGGTCGATATCGACCCG
>JAVKCR010000471.1:0-4217 GCA_040222645.1 Rhodospirillales bacterium | reverse complement strand
CCCTATGTGCGCACCGCAGTGCTCAAGGGGCTGCCCAGGCGGATCGTGGTGTTGAAGCACGCTCTGCGCAATGCCCTGCTGCCGACCGTGACGGTGCTGGGCATCAACGTCGGCTACCTGATCGGTGGCGTGGTGGTGATCGAGATCGTATTCTCCTATCCCGGGTTGGGGAGGCTGACCGTCTTTTCGGTGCAGAACCGCGACATTCCGCTGATCCAGGCCTGCACCCTCACGATGGCGGCAATCTATATCACTGCGAGCTTCCTCACGGATGCGATATATCTCTATCTCAACCCCAGACTTCGGACCGGATGATGCGGACATTCAGAACTTCGTCCTTTGCGGACAACAATAGCCTTGCGGCCATGGTATTCGGCACCGGTTTGGTGCTGCTGCTGATGGTTGTCGTGGGGGTGAGCCCGCTTTTGCTGCCATATGACGCCGAAACGATGTCGGGCGATGCGATCCTGGCACCACCCAGCGCCAGCCACTGGGCCGGCACCGATCATCTGGGCCGCGACCTCTTGGCGCGTGCGCTGCTGGGTGGGCGCACCACGCTGGGCCTGGCGCTGCTGGCCCGCCGCATCCATCCGCGCCTCGGCCGCGAGGCCCGGCCGCCGGCGCCGCTCGCGGTCGGCGAGCCGGCCCAGTAGGGACCGGTCCGGCAGGAGCAGACGGCTCGACACCCAGCGGCGCTCTCCCTAAGCTGCGGCGTGAAACGAGGGTTCACAAGAACTCCAACCGTGGAGGGTGCGCATGGCGGCCGGGCGGGACCGGGTGGCGGGCAAGATCGCGCTGGTGACGGGGGCGGCGTCGGGCATCGGTCGGGCGATCGCCCGGATGCTCGCCGAGCAGGGGGCCACCGTGATGGTCGCCGACATCCAGGAGACCATGGCACTCGCGGTCGTCGCCGAGATCGCCGAGGAGGGCGGCAGCGCCGAGCTGGTGCCGCTCGACGTCACCGACGAGGGCCAGTGGATCGCCGCCGTCGACGGCGTTCTCGACCGCCACGGCCGGCTCGACGTGCTGGTGAACAACGCCGGGGTCGGCAGCCGCAGCGACGGCAACATCGAGGACGTCACCCTGGAGGGCTGGCGCGCGGTCATGGCGGTCAACGCCGAGGGCGTGATGCTCGGCTGCAAGCACGGCGTCCGGGCCATGAAGGCGCAGGGCGGCGGCTCGATCGTCAACATGTCGAGCATCGCCGGCATCGTCGGCGCGCCGCAGCTCAGCGCCTACTGCGCGTCCAAGGGCGCGGTGCGGATGCTGACCAAGTCGGTGGCGCTGCACTGCGCGCGCAAGGGCTACGGCATCCGCTGCAACTCGGTGCACCCGTCCTACACCGACACCCCGATGGTCGACCGCATGATCAACGCCCGCAGCGACCCGGCCCGCATGCGCGCCGCCCTGGAGAGCGCCAGCCCGTTCGGCCGCATGGGCGCCCCGGACGACATCGCCGGCGCCGTGCTGTACCTGGCGAGCGACGATTCCGGCTTCGTCACCGGCGCCGAGCTGGTGGGCGACGGCGGCGTGACCGCGATGTGCCCCTTTCTTGGCCCTCATCCTGGCCGGAGCGGCATCGCCGCGAGGCGCCGGGACCTAGCGGCCAGTCGATTGCTCCCGGCTCCGCGTCGCCGGCGGCGACCCGGTCCGGGATGAGGACTGTTGGGGGCGATCCGCCCCGTTGACGGAAAAAAGGCAGAGAGGAAACGCCGACGATGTTCGAACTCACCGGCAAGGTGGCCCTGGTCACCGGCTCGTCCCGCGGCATCGGCCGCGCCATCGCCGAGACCATGGCGGCCCAGGGCGCCAAGGTGATCGTCTCCAGCCGCAAGCAGGAGGACTGCGACGCGGTGGTCGAGGGGATCCGGGCCGCCGGCGGCGAGGCCACCGCCTTCGCCTGCAACATCGGCCGCAAGGAGGACCTGGAGGCGCTGGCCGCCGCCGCGATCCGCACCTACGGCCGGATCGACATCCTGGTCTGCAACGCCGCCACCAACCCGGTGTTCGGCCCGATGCACGAGGTCTCGGACGAGGCCTACGACAAGATCATGACCACCAACGTGAAGAGCGCGTTCTGGCTCTGCAACATGGTGGCGCCGGGCATGGCCGAGCGGAAGCAGGGCGGGGCGATCATCCTGATCTCGTCGATCGCCTCGATGTACGGCAACCGCAAGCTCGGCATCTACGGGGTCTCCAAGGCGGCCGAGCAGCAGCTGGTGCGCAACCTCGCGGTCGAGTGGGGCGGCGCCAACATCCGGGTCAACGCCATCGCGCCGGGGCTGATCCGCACCGACTTCGCCCGCGCCCTGTGGGAGGACCCGAAGCGGCTGTCGATCATGGAGCGGATGACCCCGCTGGGGCGTATCGGCGAGCCGGTCGAGATCGCGGCGCTGGCTGCCTTCCTGGCCTCCGACAGCGCGTCCTTCGTCACCGGCCAGACCATCGTCGCCGACGGCGGGCGCACCATCGGCGACCCGAGCTGAGTGGACAGGCCCGTCGCATGGTGGATCCCGGAGCCGGCTGCTCGCGCAGCCCCTCCGGGATGACGAGGTAAAATGGTCGTCATCCCGGAGGGGACGCATCGGCGTCCGGCTCCGGGATCTACGACGCGACGGGCGCAGGAAGACTTCTGAGGGAGAACACAGAATGGCGACGCTCGGGGCCGTCACCGAGGCCCACCGTTTCGACGAGGCGGCCCTCGACCGCTGGCTGGCCGACCGGGGCCTTCCCGGCGCCGGGCGCGGCCTGCGGGTCGCGCAGTTCCAGGGCGGCCAGTCGAACCCGACCTTCCGGGTCGACGCCGGCGACCGCGCCTATGTGCTGCGCAAGAAGCCGCCGGGCAAGCTGCTGCCGTCGGCCCACATGGTCGAGCGCGAGTACCGGGTGATGGCGGCCCTGGCCGACACCGACGTGCCGGTGCCGGTGATGCGGCTGCTGTGCGAGGACGCCGCCGTCATCGGCACCGCCTTCTACGTGATGGACTACCTGGAGGGCCGGATCCCCGGCGAGCCGTCGCTGGACGAGGGCTACTCGCCGGAGGAGCGGGCGGCGATCTGGGATTCCATGAACGACGCGCTGGCCAGGCTGCACAACGTCGACCCGGCGGCCGTCGACCTCGCCGACTTCGGCAAGCCGGCCAACTATGTCGGCCGCCAGATCGACCGCTGGTCGCGGCAGTTCGAGGCCTCCAAGACCGACCCGATGCCGGACATGGACGCGCTGACCGCCTGGCTGAAGGAGCGCGAGCCGCCGGCCGACGAGGTATCGATCGTGCACGGCGACTTCCGCCTGCCGAACCTGATGCTGCACCCGACCGAGCCGAAGGTGATCGCCATCCTGGACTGGGAGCTCGGCACCCTCGGCCACCCGCTGTCGGACCTCGCCTACAACTGCATGCCGTACCGCATGCCCTACGACGAGAAGGCCCTGAAGGGCATGACCGGCCTCGACCTCGCGGCGCTGGGCATCCCGCCCGAGGCCGACCACATCGCCGCCTATTGCCGCCGCACCGGCCGCGACGGCATCCCCGACATGGCGTTCTTCCAGGCGTTCTCGTTCTTCAGGCTGGCCGCGATCTGCCAGGGCGTCTACGCCCGCGGGCTGGCGGGCAACGCCAGCTCGCTGGACGCGCTGGAGGTCGGGGCGAAGGCGCCGCGGCTGGCGCAGATCGGCTGGGAGATCGCGCGGGCGGCGTGAAGGCGTAGTGCTATTGATTGGAGCCGTCTGATTGCTCAATTCGGCATTCGCTCTCTAAGGAAGCGGATCGTAGATGCCCAGAAAGCGGGATTTTTTTCGTTGAATATATCAATCATTCCGGCGCGAATATATATTGCAGACACGAAATCTAAGCGTTCACTCAGCGCCGTGAATACGACATGTGGGTCACAGGCAGAGTTTCGTACTCCTTGAATTGCAGTCATGATTCTATCTTCGGTAAATTGGGATAGAAAGCAGCGTTGGCGAACTATGGAAATGATTTCTGCTTTGTTGTCGAAAATGTAATCGAATACGATTCCTTCAGGTGTGCCCTCTCCTAGGAATCGAGCATGATCAGGTATTTGTTCATTATTATTGGGATCAAAAATGTCACCATCAACCAGTGCGACGGACGGAACCGTTAGCATCGGATTCTCATTGTGGAATTGGCTAACCTTGACGACGTTAGGGTACCCGCCGGCAGCGAAAACCTTTGTTGTTTCGGCCATGCCGTCGCC
>JAVKCR010000470.1:0-16079 GCA_040222645.1 Rhodospirillales bacterium | reverse complement strand
ACCGGAACCGGCAACGACCTGAACGAGGCCGCCAGCCTGTCGAGACGTTTGCCGCCGCCGCGTTTCGCTCCCGTCGGTCGAATGCGCACGGCGGCACTCTCCAGCAGGTCGACGGGCAGGGAGCCGCTGCCGATCTGGCTGCGGCAGGGGATCGTATCCACCTCGAACTCGGTGCCCAGCACCGGTGCGATCAGTCCGGCCAGGCGATCGGCGAGACCCTTGATTTCGCCGGCCGGGCGGGTCAGCAGCCGGAGCACGGGCAGGCGCTCGCAGAGCCGCGCCGGATCGGCATAGAGCCGGAGAGTCGCCTCCAGCGCCGCCAGCGTCACCTTGTCGAGGCGGAGCGCGCGCTTCAGCGGGTTCTTCCGGATCCGGGCGATAAGGTCGGCGCGGCCGACGATCATGCCGGCCTGCGGCCCGCCGAGCAGCTTGTCGCCGGAAAAGGTGACGATGTCGGCGCCGTTCGCGATGGCCTCCATCGGCGTCGGTTCGTGCGGCAGGCCAAAGGCCGCGAGATCGACCAGCATGCCGCTGCCGAGATCGTTGACGAAGGGCAGGTCCACCGCATGAGCCGCGTCCGCGATCTCGCGTTCCGTGGGCATCTTGGTGAAGCCCTGGATGGCGTAATTGCTGGCATGCACCTTCATCATCATGGCCGTCTTCGGCCCGACCGCCTCCGCGTAATCCTTGAGATGGGTGCGGTTGGTGGTGCCGACCTCGCGCAGGTGGCAGCCGGCGCGGGCCATGATGTCGGGCATGCGGAAAGCGCCGCCGATCTCGATCAGTTCGCCGCGGGAGACGAGGCATTCGCGTCCCCGCGCCAGTGAATTGAGCACCAGCAGCACGGCCGCGGCATTGTTGTTGACCACGGTCGCCGCTTCCGCGCCGGTCAGGCGGAGCAGCCATTCCTCGACGATTGAATCCCGGTCGCCGCGCTTGCCCGAGGCGAGATCGAATTCGAGCGCCGCCGCACCGGCGGCCCGCTGCATCGCCACGATTGCCTCCTCCGCCAGCGGCGCGCGGCCGAGATTGGTGTGGATCACGGTGCCGGTCAGGTTGAACACCGGCGTCAGGTTGCTGGCCATCAGGTTCCGGACCTGCCGGTCGACATGAACGGCGATCTCGTCGATCGGGAGGACATCGCCGCCGTCGAGTATGCGGGCTCGCTGTTGGTCCACTTCGCGGCGGGCGAGATCGGTAACGATCTCAGCGCCGAACGTCTCGATACATGCAGCGAGTGCCGGGTGCCTGAGCAGGCTGTCGATGGCGGGCAGGGCGGCGAGGGGAGATGCGGCGCACACGGCGTCAGTCCTTCTGAAGTGTTGTCCGGCTAGTCGTCATCCGCGCTGGCGGTGGCCGGCACCACCAGGCTTGCGATGATCTTCTCGCGGCGGACCCAGATCGCCAGCCAGACGGCCAGGCAGATCAGCGCACCGGCGAAGAGCGGCGGCCGCAGCCCCGTCCATTCGGCGATGGAGCCAACGATCAGGGCACCGAGCGCCGGTCCGCCAATATAGATCGTGCCATAAAGACTGAGAACACGCCCGCGCATGCTGCCGCTCACGGCGAACTGGAAGGCGGACTGGGTGGCGACGCCGGCAACGGTTAGGCCGAGACCGCCGAAACAGCAGGCGATGAGGCCGACCACGTAGATGTCGGTCGCGACCAGCAGGATGTTGGCCAGTGCCGCGATCAGGGTGCCGATCAGGGCAATCCGGGCGACATCCTGTCGGCCGCCGCGATGGGCGAGGTAGAGGCCGCCGATCGTCGCACCGCCACCGGCGGCGCCGACCAGGTAGCCGAACCCGCTGGCCCCCACGCCGAAGACATTGTCGGCAAAGCCGGGCAGCAGTTCCATCGCGCCGCGCACGGATATGGCCGACACGATCAGGATCAGCAGCAGCGGTCCGATGCCGCCGCTGCGCATGCAGTAGCGGACGCCTTCCGACATCTCGCCGATGATCGACGGCATCCGGCCATCCCCGCGCTTCTTGCGCTTCGGGATGCGCAGCATGGCCAGCGCGATGATCAGCCAGACATAGCTCACGGCATTGAAGCCGAAGGCATAGCCCGATCCGAAATCCGCGATCACCCATGCGGCGATTGCCGGTCCGATGAAACGCGCTCCGTTGAAGCAGATCGAACTCAAAGCGATCGCCGTGGTGATGCTTTCCGGCGGCACAAGGCTCGGTGCGATCGCGAGGCGCGCCGCCTGGTACAGGCCGATGGCGACACCGGACAGCGCGACCAGCACAACCAGCCATTCGGGCGTGATCACGTCCAGCAGCGTCATGGCGCAGAGTGCGACGGAGGCAAGCGCGGCGAATACCTGAGTGACGATCATGATGATGACGCGGCTGTAACGGTCAGCCAGTGCCCCGCCAAGCGGGCCGAGAAAGATCGTCGGAAAGAAGTCCGCCATTGCCACGATGCCGAGCCATGTCGGCGAATGGGTCAGTTCCCAGGCCAGCCAGCCGGCGGCGACGCGCTGCATCCACGTACCCACGAGGGAGGTGGCGTTCCCCGCGAAGTAGATCCTGAAGTTGCGGTGCCCGAAGCAGGCAATGATGCCGCCGAGACCTGAAGCGTCGGCCATCCCTGGTTGTTTCCGTCTGTTTGATTGCGGCGGTTTGCCCGCCGTTGGGTTCGATTGAGTCTACAAAGGTCTATTTGTCATGACAATTGCGATGTCATGGCGGTGACGATCCGGTCCCGGCGGGTCCAGAGGGCGGCCCAGACCACGATTCCGAAGATCGCGGCGGCGATCGTGGGCGCCTGCAGGCCGAAGAATTCCGAGAAGATGCCGATAACCAGGGCGCCGAAGGCCGGCCCGCCACGAAAGATGATGCCGTAGAGGCTGAGTACGCGGCCGCGATATTCCTGCGGCACCGAGATGTGGATGGAGGTCTGCATGGCGACCCCCGATGTCACCATGCTGTAGCCGGCCACGGCCACGGCCGCGAGACCGACCGCGTAGATGTCGGTGGCGGCGAAGACGAGGATGGCCAGCATCATCATCAGCGGCGTACGCAATGCGACCAGCGATTCGTCTGACTTCGCCTTCCTGTTGCCCATGACAAAACCAGCGACCACAGCGCCGATTCCGACCGTGGAGGACAGTGTCGCCAGCCCTTCGGCGCCGCGCCCGAACACGTCGGCGGCGAATCCCGGCATCAGTTCCACGAAGGGACGGACGGTGACCGACGTGACCGCCATCAGGAGCAGCAGCGGCCCGACGCCGGCATGGCCGCGCACGAACCGGAACCCGTCGGCGATATCGCCGACGAGGCTGCGGGACTTGCGTGCTTCCGGCTTCTGGTCGGGCGGGATGCGGATGGAAATCAGCGCGGCCAGCATGAATATGTAGGTGATTGCATTGGTCATGAACGCCCAGCCGACATCGGAGGCGACGATGACGACGCCTGCCGCCGCCGGGCCGATGAAGCGGGCCGTGTTGAAAACCACGGAATTGATGGCAACCGCCGTCGAGAGATGTTCCTTGTCGACGAGGCTCGAGACCACGGCGAGCCTCGAGGGCTGGTTGAAGCCGATCACCACGCCGTTCAGGAACGTCAGGCCGACGACCAGCCAGATATTGGCGGCCCCGCTCCAGACCAGCACGGCCATCACGATGGCCTGGATCATGGCGATGGACTGGGCCAGCATGATGATGCGAATCCGGTCGAACCTGTCGGCCAGCACGCCGCCGATCGGTCCGATGATGATGGACGGGGCAAGATCGGCAAAGGCAACGGCACCGAGCCAGAAGCCCGACTCGGTCAGATTCCAGGTCAGCCAGCCGACGGCGATTCGATGCATCCACAAGCCGATGAGCGACACCGAGTTACCCGCGACATACCGGCCATAGTTCGGCTGGCGCAGGGTGGCGATCATCGGATTCCGGGAAACCGCGTGCTTGAGATCCATCGTACGCCCTTATAGCAGGCGTACGGAACATCCGGCGAGGTCAATGGTGCGTGCCGCCATACATTTGGGGCATGCCTGCCATGACAGTGGTGCATCTGGCCGCTCCGCGTCCTGAACTCGTTTCAGGACGCGGAGTCATGGAGTTGCCCTTGACCCGGCTGGCCGGGTCGGGAACGCTGGCTGGAATGTTTCATGATCCATGCGAGGAAAGAGCGTGAAAGCTGTCGTCATCCGCGAACATGGGGGGCTCGATGTCCTCCGCTGGGAAGAAATGCCGGAACCGGCGCCGGGACCGGGACAGCTCAAGGTGCGGGTGGCGGCGGCCGGCTGCAATTTTGCCGACACGCTGATGGCCAAGGGCACCTACCAGGACATCCCCGGTCTGCCGTTTTCGCCGGGCATGGAACTCGCGGGCGAGGTGCTGGCGGTCGGCGAGGGCGTCACCA
This sequence comes from Rhodospirillales bacterium, assembly GCA_040222645.1. GTDB lineage: Bacteria > Pseudomonadota > Alphaproteobacteria > Rhodospirillales > HT1-32 > HT1-32. The sequence continues at coordinate 11,706 of JAVKCR010000470.1, read as the reverse complement.
TCGCCAAACCGGGCCAGCGTGTGATGGCGCGCGTCAGCTACGGCGCCTTCGCGGAAGTCGCGCTCTGCGACGAGATCGATACCACCGTCGTCCCGGATGCGATGGAGGACGTGACGGCGGCCGGTTTCCCCATCGTCTACGGCACCAGCCATGTCGCGCTGACCCACCGTTGCCCGGTCTATCCCGGCGAAGTGATGCTGGTACATGGCGCGGCCGGCGGCGTCGGGCTGACGGCGGTCGAGATCGGCAAGGCGCTCGGTGCGACCGTCGTCGCGACCGCCGGCAGCGACGACAAGCTGGAGGTGGCGAAGCAGTACGGCGCCGACTACCTGATCAACTACCGGACCGAGGATATCCGAGAGAAGGTGAAGGAATATGTCGGCGGCGTCGACGTGGTCTATGACCCGGTCGGCGGGGATACCTTCAAGGCCTCGCTCCGCTGCATCAACCACGAGGGGCGGATCATCATCGTCGGCTTCGCCGGCGGGGAGGTTCCGCAGATTCCGGCGAATATCCTGCTGGTGAAGAACTGCTCCGCCGTCGGCTTCTACTGGGGCAGCTACCGGAAGGTCCGGCCCGAGGTGCACCGCCGGTCCTACGACGCGCTCGTCGGCCTGTTCAACGAGGGCAGGCTGAAGCCGCATGTCAGTCACGTACTGCCGATGCGCCAGGCAGCGGACGCGCTGCAATTGCTGCTCGACAGGAAATCGACAGGAAAGGTTGTGCTTGCGAATGGCTGACCTCGCCGGGCGTCTGGCAGTTGTCGTGGTTCTCTCGGGACTCATGGCGACGCCGGTCGGCGCCCAGACGGGTCCCGATGCCGGAGACGAGATCGCCGGCAAGGGAGAAGTCATCGACGGCCGGACGGTCTCGGTCGGCGGAACCGTGGTCACGCTCTGGGAGATGGAGTCACCGTCAGTCAGCCAGCGGTGTCTGAGACAGGGTGAGCCGTGGGAATGCGGCCTGGCGGCGCGCGAACATCTGGCGGATATCGTGCGGGGCGGCGAACTGGCCTGCAGCGTCAAGCGGGCGGCAACGGCAACCGAACCGCCGTCGGCGCGGTGCTATCTCGGCTATTCGGACATTGCCGCAGCCCTGATCGACCGGGGATACGCAACAGCTCTCGAAGTCTGGAAATCGCCCTACAAGCAGAACCATCGCGAGGCCAGGGGATCGAACCGCGGTATTTTCAGCGGCCTGTTCACGCCGCCGGCTGATTGGCGTCGCGGCCAGCGGATGCCGGGTCTCGAAGCGGATTGACGGGGATCAGAGCCGCGGGTCGAAAGTTTCGGTGCGCAGGTTGGTGCGCATCAGCCGTTCGACGAGGATGATGCTGAAGGACTGGTAGAGACGTGCCGCGAGCCCGTCGTCGTTGGCAATGAGTTCCTTCACCTTGTCGGCCGGGAAACTGATGGTTGCGACGTCGGTGAGGGCAAGCAGCGTCGCCGAGGCGCCGAGACCGCCGATGAAGGACATTTCTCCGAAAATGTCGCCTTTTTCCAGCGGCTTGATGAACTGGGCGTAGATGCCGCCATGCAGGCTGCGTTCCACGCCGACGCGCCCGCTTTCGAGAATGAAGAAGTGATCGAGGTGCTGGCCTTCCTCGGCAATCGTGTCGCCGAGCATGAATTCCGACTTTTCCGAAACCGACAGCATGACTTCGATGTCATCGGCGGTCAGTCTGGGGAAGCTGTGAGACCAGTCCATTGGGTTCCCTTCGATAGCCGCCGGATAGTATGGAGCGGACGGGGTGGCGTCAAATGCGTCGATCACTGGCGTCGACCACGGGAAATCGATTATTGTCGGCATGACGGGAAACTGGAAATCAGGGAGATTCAACATGGCCGGACAAGAGATCACCATCAAGGCCGCCGACGGTTCGGGCGAATTCATGGCCTATCTCGCGACACCGGCATCCGGATCGGGGCCGGGCATCGTCGCGATCCAGGAAATCTTCGGCGTCAATTACGGCATGCGCGAGATTTCGGACTGGCTGGCGGGAGAGGGATTCGTCGTGCTCTGCCCCGACCTGTTCTGGCGGCAGGAGCCGGGCATCCAGCTCACCGACAAGACCGAGGCCGAATGGGCGCGCGCCTTCGAACTGTTCAACGGCTTCAATCTCGACAAGGGGATGGAGGACATCGCCTCCACGATCTCGGCAATGCGCGGGCTAGATGCCTGCACCGGCAAGGTCGGCACGATCGGCTATTGCCTCGGCGGCCGCCTGGCCATGGCGAGCGCGACACGCACCGATGCAGATGCTGCCGTCGGCTATTACGGTGTCATGCTGCCGGAACATGCCAACGAGACGGTACGCTGCCCGGTTATGCTCCATATCGCCGAGAAGGACGAGTTCGTGCCGGCTGAACAGCAGGCGGAAATCCGGGAAATCTGGGGCGACAACGACCTCGTGACCATGCATTCCTATGCAGGCCAGAACCACGCTTTCGCCCGGCCGGACGGCATCCATTACGACAAGGCGAGCGCCGAGCTCGCGAATGGGCGCGCGCTGGCCTTCCTGAAGGAGAAGCTGGCCTGAATCCGGGTTTCAGGCCGCGGCGGCAACCGCCTCGATCTCGATCAGCCAGTCCGGGCTGGCGAGACCGGCGATCACGAGCAGGGTCGATGCCGTGACAACGCCCAGTTCCTCGTCCCGGACGGTGCGGTAGGCGGGTACGTCCTGCTGGCGGGTCATGAAGACGGTGACCTTGACGATATCCTCCGGCGACATGCCGGCAGCCCGCACCACGGCGACGAGATTCCGGAAGGCCCAGCGGGCCTGACCCTCGAAATCGGACGGCAGGTTACCGTCGCGGTCGAGACCGACCTGTCCCGAGACATGCACCCAGCGGGCGCCTGCGGGGGCTTCGGTCGCCTGGGCGTAGCGGGAGAAGGCGGGGGGCGCATCGCTGGTCTCGATGATCTTCATGGCTCTGGGTCCTTTCAGGTCCGGGTGAAACGCGCAGGTGACAGATCGTCGCCCGAGAGTCCAAAGGCTGCAACCCGTTGCGGAAACGTCTGCCCCAGAACCAGTGCGGCGGCGATCTCCGCCAGGGCTGGCGCGGTCTGGATCCCGTAGCCGCCCTGGCCGGCGAGCCAGAAGAAACCGGGGCAATCCGGGTCGAATCCGACAACCGGTGTGCGGTCGGGCGCGAATGTGCGCAGGCCGGCCCAGCGGCTGCGAACCCGCCTGACCTGCAGTGTCGTCGCCCGCTCGATCCTGTCCACGCAGATCGCGACATCCATTTCGTCCGCCTGCGCGTCGCATGGTTCGGACGGTGTCTCGTCGGCTGGAGAGGCGAGCAGGGCGCCGGCCTCAGGCTTGAGATAGAACTGCTCGTCGGCATCGACCACCATCGACCATCCGTCCGCCGGTAGGCTGTCGGGTACATCCAGCGTCATCGCGGTTCGGCGCAGCGGTGCGAGACCAAGCGGCGCGGCCCCCGCCAGGCCGGCCAGCCGGTCAGCCCAGGCCCCGGCAGCGTTGACCAGCACATCGGCTTCGATTACGCCGTCGCCAACGCGGATTCGCCAGGCATCGTTTCGACGCTCTGCGCTCGTGATCTCCGAGGATGTCCGGATTTCCACCGAACCTGACTTCGCTTGCCGCACATAGCCCTGCAGGATCGCCCCGACATCCATCGCGCTCGTCGAGGGGTCACGAACGGCGTGTTTCACATAATCCGCCCGCAATACCGGGGCTGCCCGGCAGGCCTCCTCCGGCGATATCCAGCCAATGTCGGGCACCTGGTCGCTTGCAGTCGCGATCAGCCCGGCGAGGCTGTCGCGCTGGTCTGCTCGTCCGATGAAAACCACGTCGAGCGGCGTCAGCAGGGGATGGTCCGAGAAGCCTTCCGGCGGTGCTTCGTAGAAGCTGCGGGAGGCGGCCGTGACCGCGCGGATCGGCCGATTGCCGTAGGCCGGCGCATAAACCGCCGCGGACCGGCCGGTCGTGTGGTAGCCCGGCTGGCTTTCACGCTCCAGCAGGACGACATCGGCCTTGCCGGCAAGTGCTGCGGCAAGCGAGAAGCCCGCCATGCCGCCACCGGCGATCGCGAGGCGTGGCGGCATGGACGACGCGCCTCTCTATTCCGCCAGTTGCGGCCTGCTGTCGGCCGAGGTCGCGTTGCCGTCCTGCTTGCGGCGCATCGACCAGGCTTCCAGCGGGGCGACGAGCAGGGAAAGCAGAGGCGGGATGATCAGCAATGTGAGCACCGCCGACAATGCCAGCCCGCCGACGACGACGGAGCCAAGGCCGCGGTAGAGTTCCGAGCCCGCGCCCGGGAACAGCACGAGCGGCAGCATCCCGAACACGCTGGTCAGCGTCGACATGAAGATCGGCCGGATACGGTTCCGGGTGGCGTCCACGATGGCATCGTGGATGGCCATGCCTTCCTCGCGGATCAGGTAGAGGGTCTGGTGCACCAGCAGGATGGCGTTGTTGACCACGATGCCGATCAGGATGACGAAGCCGAGCAGTGTCAGCATGTCGAGTTCCTGGAACTTGCCGGTGAAGGAAAGGTAGACGTTGAGCGCTTTCAGTCCACCCACCCCGCCGGCGGCGGCCAGCGGAACCGACAGCATGATGATCATCGGGTAGACGAAGCTTTCGAACAACACTGCCATCACCAGGTAGACGATCACCAGCGCCATCATCAGGTCGAGCTGCATCTGCTGCCAGGTCTTGGTCAACTGGTCGGCCGTGCCGGACACCTCGAGCTTGATTCCTGGCGGCAGACCCCGGGCCTCGATGGGCTGGATGACCTGTTCGCGCAGGCGGTCCATCGCCTCTTCGAGCGGCATGCCGGAGGGCGGTTTGATCTGCAGCGTGATGGTGCGAGAGCGTTCGATATGTCGGATCTCGGTCGGGCCCGAGGTGACGATCACGTCGGCGAGGGAATTGGCGAGCAGAATCTGGCCGGTCTGCGTCACCACCGGCAGCGAATCGATTCCCTGGGTCGCGATCACGTATTCCTTCGGTCCCTTCAGGGTCAGATCGAGGCGTTTGCCCTCGACCGTGATTTCCGCGACGCGCAGCCCGTCATTGAAGGCATCGACGGAATCGCCGAGTTCACGGGCCGAGACGCCGTTATCGGCGAGCTTCGTGCGATCCGGGATAACACGGACTTCCGGCGCGCCGAGTTCGAGACCGGGAATCGGGCGATGCTGGAACCCTTCCGTTGCCGGCAGGTTCTGGCCGATCATGACGAAGGCGGGCTGGGCGACGCCGATGATCGTCTCGAGGTCGGGCCCGGATATGTTGAGGTCGATCGAGGTGCCGCTTGTCGCGCGCCCGAAGATCGATGGCTGGGTGACGAAGCCGTAGGTGCCGGGTTCCCGGAACACCGGGCCTTGCAGCACGGGAATCAGTTCGGACGGGCGGTCATCGTCCACCGCGATGGCGCCCAGGAACGTCGTCGACCGCGTGGCGACATAAAAGAACCGTTCCATCAGGGGTGGCGCGTCCGGATCGGGCTTGTAGGCGCCACTCTCCTTCCAGGCTTTCTCCTCCTCGATGGAACGCAGCGTGTCGGAGGCCCATAGCGGTTTGATCGTGTTCTCGATGCCGGAGGCGATCTCCGACGTGGTGTCGAGATTGTAGCCGGGGGGCGGCAGGACCATGCCGAAAACGAAGTTCCGGTTGCCTTCCGGCAGGTAGGAGAGCTTGGGCAGGTAGGAATAGGCGAGGACCCCGGTGCCGCCGCACATGACCGCGACCGTCACGATTGCGAGGATCTTGCTGCGCAGCACGGCGCGAACGAAGCCGGTCACCAGCTTGACGAACGCTCCCGCGATGTCGTCGACGACCGGGATGCGCATCATGGTGATGCTGGCGCCCCGGTTGTCACCCAGCAACTTGTTGGCAAGCGCGGGAATGACGGTGACGGCGACGATCAGGGACAGAACCACGGCGACCGAAATGGCCACCGCGATATCGCGGAACAACTGGCCGATCTCGAGCTTCATGATGAGGACCGGAATGAACACCATCACGGTGGTCAGCGCCGAGACCAGCACCGCACCCCAGACCTGCGATGCGCCGAGATAGGCGGCTTCGCGGCGTGATTTTCCTGACTGGTAGAGGCGGTAGATGTTCTCCAGCACGACGATGGCCGCATCCACCACCATGCCGACGGCGAAGGCGATGCCGGCCAGCGACACCACGTTCAGCGACCGGCCGAGCGCAGCCATCGCGACGAAAGAGCCGACCACGGAAACCGGGATCGCGAGCGAGACGACCAGCGTGGCGCGGAAGGAGCGCAGGAAGATCATCAGCACGAAGGCGGCGAGCGCACCACCGACATAGATGTTGCTGACGACGAGGTCGATCGATGATTCGATGTAGTCGGTCTCGTCATAGACCTGCGTGAGCTTCAGCCCCTGGTTCGGCAGGGCGAACTCGTTGAGTTCGCGCACTGCCTCGCGGATACCCCTCATGGTCTCGATGACGTTGGCGCCGGTCTCGCGCACGACATTCATCGCCATGCCGGACTTGCCGAGCACCCTGATATAGGCGCTCGGGTCCTTGTAGCCGTACGAGATATTGGCGATGTCGGAGACCGTCACGCGGCTGATCTGGCCGGTGACCGGATCACGTTCCGATCGCAGCACCACGGCGCCGACATCCTCCGGGGATTCGAAGTCACCCTCGGTCCGGACCACGTAGCGCCGCTTGCCTTCATCCACGTCGCCACCGGTTATGGCCGCGTTGGCCTCGCGCAGTTTCTGAACCACCGCCGAGACGGTGAGCCTGTAGCGGGCCAGCGATTCCGGATTGACGGTAACCTGCAGTTCGCGTTCGCCGCCGCCGTACAGGTTGCTGCCGCCGATGCCGTTGACGCGTTCGAGCCGGTCCTGCACGACGTCTTCGGCAAAGTCGCGGTAGGTGTGGATCGGCCGGTCGTTGCCGGGCAGGGCCTGCAGCATGAACCAGGCGATGGCATTGTCCTCGGCGCTCGACGTGGACAATGTCGGCTCGTCGGCCTCGTCGGGGTATCCCGATACCTGGTCGAGCCGGTTGGCGACGAGCAGCAGCGCCCGGTCCATGTTGGTCGAGATATCGAATTCCAGCGTCACCGAGGCACGACCGGATTCCGACCGGCTCATCATCTTCGCCAGGCCGTCGAGCCCCTTGAGCTTCTCTTCCTGGCGGTTGGTGATTTCCCGCTCGACTTCCTCGGGCGCGGCGCCGGGCCAGTTGGTGGCAATCTCGATGACGGGCTTGTCGACATCCGGCGTGAGCTGGATCGGAATCGTCTGCAAGGCGACGATCCCGAACAGCAGGACCATGAGAACGGCGGAGAGAATAGCGATCGGTCGTTCGATCGCGAGGCGAATCAAATTCATGACTGACTTTCGGTCTGAGGGGCTGCTTTAGCCCTCGGTCTTGCTATTCTTCAGCTCATCGGTGGCGCCGGTTGTCGGCGCCGGCGCTTCCTTCGCCTTGCCGCTGCCGGGCTTGCCGCCGCCACCTGCCGAGACAGGCTGTCCGGGGCGGAGGCGTTCGTTGCCGCGGACCACGGTGACATCGCCGGACTCCAGACCCTGCAGCACCTCGAACCGGCTGCCGACGGCGGAACCCAGCGTGACCGGGCGGAATTCAGCCTTCCCGTCGATGACCAGCACGACGAGGTTCGCACCGCCCCGGTTCAGCACGGCATCCTTGTGGACGGTGAGAACATCGCGGGGCTCGCCGATCGGAACCAGCAGGATGACGCTCTGGCCGGCGGCCAGTGTCACGCCCTGGGGAATGTCCGGCGTGGCGCGCACGATGCGGGTGCGGGTCAGCGGGTTTTCCTCGGGGATCACGGCACGGATCACCGCGTCGAAAAATTCCTCCGTCCCCATGCGGAACTTGACCACGACGCCGGTGGAGACCCCGGAAATGATCTTCGACGGCACCGCCGCCTCGACTTCGAGGTCGATGTCGTTCAGCAGGGTTACGACGGCCTGGCCGGCATCAACCCAGTCGCCGCTTTCGACATGCTTGATGGTGATGACGCCGGGATAGGGCGCCCGGATGCTGGAATCGTCGAGTTCGATCTGGGCCTGCCGGACGGCGGCTTCCGCCTGCGATTGCTCGGCACGCGCGACCGCGAGGCTGGCGCGGGCTTCGGCGACATCCTGCTGGAGATCCTCGAGCCGGCCTTTCTGGAAGGCGGCGGAGGAGCGCAGGCTTTCCATGCGCTGCAGTTCCTGCTGCGTCCTGCGCAGCGCGGCGTTGGCGACGGCGATGCGCGCCTCGAACTGGGCGACTTCGGCCTTGCGAAGGTCGAGCTGGGCTTCCTGGCGGCTGATATTCAGTTTCGCGAGGACTTCACCGGTCTCGACATGGTCGCCGACGCTGACGAAGACCTCGTCGATCGGTCCCCGGGTCCGCGCGGCGACCGGGCCGGTCTTGCGGGACACGAGCCGGCCGATCACCGGGCTGGTCTGTGTCAACGGCTCGATCCGCACCTTGTCCACCCCGACCGGGGCGGCACGTTCCTGGGCAATGGCGACAGTCGATGTTGCGGCAACCGCAGCGATAACCAGTGCGGGAATAGCGAATGGGCGCATGTGCATGAAAATCTATGCCTGACGGTTTAAGGACGTTGCTGGAGCCGGAATCCGGATTGTCTGTCATCCCGCGAAGCGGAAGAGCCACGCCATTTAACTGGACTGAACCGTCCAGTCTAGATAAATCTTTGTGAACATCGCTTCGAGGGAATGTCCAAAACTTGCCACAAGCAGTTATAAAAAAAGAAGATATCGAAGGCGTGCCGACGCGGGCCCGGCATTCGATCAGCAAGCGCCGCGCGATCATGGCTGCCGCGGCAGATCTGTTCCTGGCCGACGGCTATGGCCAGGTCAGCATGGACCGGATCGCCCAGAAGGCCGGTGTCTCGAAGCAGACGGTCTATAGCCACTTCCAGAGCAAGGAAGCGCTGTTCGAGGCGCTTGTCACGGTGCGGTGCGACGAGATGCTGGGAATGGTTCCGGAACCCGTGGACCGTACCCGGAAGGTCGAGGACATTCTCCACCAGCTCGGACGCAATTTTCTCCGGCTTGTCCTGTCGGAGGATGCGCTTGCGCTCTACAGGACGGTCGTTGCCGAAGCAGCACGCTTTCCCGAACTTGGAACGGCCTTCTACAATGCCGGCCCGAAGCGCTCCCATGCGCGGTTGGCCAGCTGGCTCGCCAAGGAAACCCGGGAAGGGCGCCTGAGGGTGGACGATCCACAGATGGCGGCTGAACAGTTCTTCGGCATGATCAAGGGCGACGTATATGCAAAGAGCCTGCTGGGGGCGGTGACAATGGTCGATTCCATCGATATCGACCGGGCCGTGGACAGCGCGGTCCGGGTGTTTCTCAAGGCTTACGGTACAGGGGAAGGCGCGAAATGACGACCGGTCTCTATACCCATCCCGTCTGCATCGAGCATGACACCGGGCGCCATCACCCGGAGCGGCCGGACCGGCTTCGCTACGTGCTCGACGGGCTCGACGACCCGGCCTTCGCGGCGCTCGACCGCCGGGAGGCGCCTCTGGCCACGCGCGAGCAGATCGCGCTGGCGCATCCGATGGTGCATGTGGACGAGGTGCTGGGGGCGGTTCCGGCAACCGGGCTCGCCATGCTCGACGGTGATACGGTGGTGTCGCCGAAATCGGGCGAGGCGGCGTTGCGGGCCGCCGGCGCCGTCATCGCCGCCGTCGATTCGGTCATGGCCGGCGAGATGACCAACGCCTTCTGCGCCACGCGGCCGCCCGGCCACCACGCCGAAGCGGCCCAGTCGATGGGTTTCTGCCTGTTCAACAACGTGGTCATTGCGGCCCATCACGCCCGCGTTGCCTATGGCCTCAGGCGCATCGCCGTGATGGATTTCGATGTCCATCACGGCAACGGGACGCAGCATCTGTTCGAGGCCGACCGGGGGCTGTTCTACGCTTCGACGCACCAGATGCCGCTCTATCCGGGCACCGGCGCGGTCGCAGAGAGAGGCGTCGGCAATATCGTCAATGCCCCGTTGCGGCCGGGCGCCGGCTCGGAGGAGTTCCGGGCTGCGATGACCGGAATCGTGCTGCCGGCCATCCGCAGCTTCGATCCGGAGTTCCTGATCATCTCCGCCGGTTTCGACGCGCATCGTGACGATCCGCTCGGCGGTCTGAACCTCGACGAGGCGGATTATGCCTGGGCGACGGCTGAACTTTGCGCGATTGCGGCGGATTGCTGCGAACGCCGGGTTGTCTCGACGCTTGAGGGCGGGTATGACCTCGGCGCGCTCCGCGACAGCGCGGCGGCGCATGTCCTGGCGCTGATGACAGCCTGACCCGGCTTCAATCGGCATTGGGCCTGAAATAGACGGCGCGGCATTTGAAGGAACTCCGATGGCGGACCAGACGTTACCCGACGATATCGCGGCGATGAGCTTCGAGCAGGCGCTTGCCGAGCTCGAGGAGATTGTCCGCAATCTGGAGAAGGGCGAGGCCAAGCTCGACGAATCCATCACCAAGTACGAGCGCGGCGCAGCCCTGAAGGCGCATTGTGAACGCAAGCTTGCCGAGGCGCAGGAGCGGGTGGAAAAGATCAACAAGCGGTCGGACGGATCGATTTCCGCCGAACCTGCCAAATTCGACTGACAGAAAATCGTGTATGACCTGAAACAAGCCCTGGCGGACAATGCCTCCGCCGTGGAGAAGATGCTGGACCGTTTGCTGCCGTCCGGCGACGAGCCCGAATCCCGCGTCTTCGACGCCATGCGCTACGCCATCATGGTCGGCGGCAAGCGGCTCCGGCCCTTTCTCGTGATGTCCTCGGCGAACCTGTTCGGTGTGCGCCGCGACTGCGCATTGCGCGCCGCCGCCGCCATCGAGATGGTGCATTCCTATTCGCTGGTTCATGACGACCTGCCGGCGATGGACGATGACGATCTGCGCCGCGGCCAGCCATCGACCCATCGCAAGTTCGACGAGGCAACCGCGATCCTCGCCGGTGATGCGCTGCTGACCCAGGCCTTCGAGGTGCTGGGCGATACCGACACGCATGCCGACCCGTCCGTCCGCTGCAAGCTCGTGGTCTCGCTGGCGAAGGCGGCCGGCGCCGAAGGTATGGTCGGCGGCCAGATGATCGATCTCCAGGCGGAACACCGCGAACTTGACCAGAACGGCATCACCCGGCTGCAGCAGCTCAAGACCGGCCGCCTGATCGCCTGGTCCTGCGAGGCCGGGGCCATCCTCGGCAAGGCCGAACACGACAGCCATGTGGCGCTTCAGGCCTACGCGCACGACATCGGTCTCGCCTTCCAGATCGCGGACGACATTCTCGATATCGAAGGTGACCAGGCGGCGCTCGGCAAGACCGTCGGCAAGGACCTGGAGCAGGGCAAGGCGACCTTCGTATCGCTGCTCGGCATGGACCAGGCCAAGACCCGGGCGCGAATGCTGTCGGAACAGGCCATCGAGCACCTCGCGCGGTTCGACGATCGTGCGGAACCATTGCGCGCCGTTGCCCGGTTCGTCGTCGAACGCAAATCCTGAGCGGAACCAACATAATGAGCACCCCAAAGTATTTGCTGGATCGAGTAGCCTGGCCGTCGGACCTGCGGTCGATGACGACGGCGGAACTGAAGCAGCTCGCGGGCGAGTTGCGGCAGGAGACCATCGAGGCGGTGTCGCAGACGGGCGGCCATCTCGGCGCCTCGCTCGGCGTGGTCGAGCTGACGGTTGC
>JAVKCR010000469.1:0-4077 GCA_040222645.1 Rhodospirillales bacterium | reverse complement strand
AACCGGCTGCAGCGCAAGCTGATGGCCCAGCAGACCCGGTCCTGGGATTTCGATCTCGAGGAGGGCATTCTCGACGCCGGCCGGCTGGCGCGGGTCATCGTCAACCCGATGTATTCGCTGTCCTACAAGCACGAGAAGGATACCGAGTTCCGCGACACCGTGGTCTCGCTGCTGATCGACAAATCCGGTTCCATGCGCGGGCGGCCGATCTCGGTCGCGGCGATGAGCGCCGACATCCTGGCGCGCACCCTGGAGCGCTGCGGCGTGAAGGTCGAGATCCTCGGTTTCACCACCCGTGCCTGGAAGGGCGGGCAGGCGCGCGAGAAGTGGATCGCCGACGGCAAGCCGGTGCGTCCGGGCCGCCTCAACGACCTGCGCCACATCGTCTACAAGAACGCTGACGCCCCCTGGCGCCGGGCCCGCAAGAATCTCGGCCTGATGCTGCGCGAGGGGCTGCTGAAGGAGAACATCGACGGCGAGGCGCTGATGTGGGCGCATAGCCGGCTGATCTCCCGGCCCGAGCATCGCCGCGTGCTGATGGTGATCTCGGATGGCGCGCCGGTCGACGATTCGACGCTGTCGGTGAACCCGGGCAACTATCTCGAGCGGCATCTGCGCGACGTCATCGCCTATATCGAGAACCGCTCACCGGTCGAACTGGTGGCCATCGGCATCGGCCATGATGTGACCCGCTATTACCGCCGCGCCGTGACCATCGTCGACGCCGAGGAGCTTGGCGGCACCATGATGCGCGAGATGGCCGACCTGTTCAGCGAACAGACCGGCCGCTCGAGGATGGCGGGATGATCCCCGGGCGCTGCCTTGCAATGCTGGCGGCGCTTGCCGCGCTCACCGGCTGCGGGCCGGCCTTCGTCGATGTCTCGGAGCCGGAACGCGTCGCCATCTGCTACAACAAGGCGACGATCGACCCGCAGGACCTGCTGGCGATGGCTACCGCCGAATGCGCGAAATTCGGCGGCCGCGCACAGCTTCGCGAACAGACCCTGTTCTATTGCCCGGCCTTCAGCCCGGTGATGATGGAATTCGCCTGCGTCGGCGGTGTCCAGCCGCAGAAAACGGCGCCAACCCCGGCGGATTACGTGAACGCCACGCCGACCGGCACACCGAACCTGGTCGATCCCGAAACCGGTCCGCGGCTCTACAGCCGCCAGTTCTATGTTCCCGAACAGGGCTATTACAACAACCGCCCGTAGGCTGTTCCCGGCGGGCGCCCTTGCCGCCGGCCTGGTGCTGGCGCTGTCCCCGTTGCAACAATCCTTCGCCGATCCGCTCGACCTGACCACGCGGCCGGTGCCGCTTTTCCGCGAGGACGCGTCGCGCGACAGGGTCGGCGATCTGGTCTGGCGCGGCGGGCTCGATCTCGTCTCGGCCGATCCGCGGTTCGGCGGGCTGTCGGCGCTGGCGGTACGCCCCGACGGTGAAGAACTGACGGTGATTTCCGACAACGGGTTCTGGATCAAGCTCAAGCCCGCCTATTCCGGGGGAAACCTGACAGGCATCGCCGCGGCCGAGCTCGGAGTGCTGGCCGACATGAACGGCCACCCGCTGGAGAGCCGCGACATGCGGGATGCGGAATCGCTCGCCATCGGCGTCGACGGGGCTCTGATCGTCTCGTTTGAACGCAATCACCGGATCTGGGCCTACCTGCCGGGCGAGGTGCTGCCGCGGCGCATCCCGGAGCCGCTCGAGATCGCCGATGCGCCGTCGAATGGCGGCATGGAGGCGATGACGCTGCTGGCCAACGGCAAGCTGTTCATCGTCACCGAAGATTTCGGCAACGACGACAACGTCATCGGCTGGGTGAGCGACAGGTCGGGCTGGTCGGTGGTGACGGTGCGCGTGTCCGGCAGCTTCAAGCCGACCGGCGCGACCACGCTGCCCGATGGCGACGTGCTGCTGCTGGAACGGCGCTTCGGCCTGCGCGGCGGGGTGGGCGTGCGCATCCGCCGGATTGCCGCGGCAACCATCCAGGCCGGGGCCGTCCTCGACGGGCCGGAGATCGCCCGGCTCGACGGCGGGGCTACCTTCGACAACATGGAAGGCATCGGCAACTGGACCGACGCCGAGGGCCGCACCTTCGTCTATATCGTCTCGGACGACAATTTCTCCGCCCTGCAACGCAGCTACCTGATGATGTTCGAGCTCCGGCCGGAATAGGCCGGAATTAACCATCCGGTCGATAATTCTCGGATTCCGCAACAGCAATGTGTTAACATCCGGTTAACGTTTCCAGAACGGAACCGCGCGCGTGGTAGAAACCGTCCTCAGCAACAGCGGGTTGCTTCCGACAGTATCGAACTCGCTGATTCTCGATTCCATACGGCAGTCCTACGAGCGCCGCCTTGTCGAACAGACCGAGGCGACGTCCGTGCAGTTCCGCAATCGCTCCTCCGTGGTCGAGGAGGAGCAGCAGCGGCTGCAGACCCTGAAGGTCGATGCGGTGCTGGCGGAATCGGCCCTGCAGATCGCCCTCGACAATGCGGACGAGATCCGCACGCTGCTGTTCGACCTGAAGATCCAGGTCGAGAACGCGGCCAATGATCCGGATTACTATTCCAGCCGGTTCGACGACACGCTGGCGGAAATCTTCTCGATATCCGGCAGCGGCGAGCTTAGCGGCAATACCGGGCGCGCGACGTTCCAGAACAACCAGATCAGCTATGCCAACAACCGCTTCGACCGCCAGACCACGGTCTACGGCGCCTTTCTGGGCAGCGACTACTACATCACCGACGACGCGACGGGCGACCTGTTCATTCCAGGATTCGGGTCTGACTCGCTGAAGCTCTACGAAAGCTATCCGAACTATCCGACCGGCGACGATTTCTCGGTGAAGGGGCTCCAGCTCAATTCCTTCGACGGCACCAACATCAATTTCACCGTCGATGCGGGCCGGGCGTCGGAGGCGACCTATTCCGGCGTGGTGACGCGCGGCGGTCTCGGCATCCTGCATTCCTTCTTCTACGATCTCTCGACCGCCTCCGGGCGCACCGAGGCGGCGGCCGACGTGCAATCGGCCCGCGAGCAATTCGAGCGCGAAGTTCTGCGCCTCGAATCCGAACAGACCCGGGCGCAGAACGCCATCGACAGGTTCGACCAGTTGATCGAGGACAAGCGCGACGAGGTGTTCGAGCTGTTGCGGGAATCGGCGCTCGCCCAGTTCGAGAACCAGTCCGGGATTCAGTCCGATTTCCAGCGTACCGTGTTCGTGCTGAATTCCTTTGCCAGCACCCAGCGGAACTACACCGATTTCTATCAGCCGTTCCTCGGCGGCAACAAGCTCACCGGCCTGCTGATCGATACCTACGCCTGAGCGCGCGGTCTTTACGCTGCCGGTCGGGCATGTTTTGCTTCGACCGTACTGACTGCCGGAGAGACCCTGATGCGCCTGCCGTTCCTTGCCGTTCTGATGCTCGCCATGCTGCCCGCAGGCACCGCCGGGGCGATCACGGAATCCGAATGCAAGGCATCGCTCGAGCGGATGTTCGCCGAGGCGAAGCGTAACCGGATCTACTCGGTCAATTTCATGCGCGAGAATCAGGAGAAGTCCGCGACCGAGGCGGAGCGGAAGCATTGGGAAAGTGAAATCGACAAGGCCTTCGACCAGGAGGAGCTTGACCGGAACTTCGCCGCGTCGATCTGGAACGATTGCATGCGGGCGGCGAAGAGCTAGACCCGCCCCCTCAGAAGCAGTGCGGCAGCCCGGTCACCACGGTGGCGACGAAATAGGCCTCCCCCTGCGTCGTCCAAAGGCTGATGCCGAAGGCGAGCAGGAAGCCGGTGGCGAGAATCCCGGCGGCTATCAGGACATTCTGGCTCATGGACTGGATATAGGCCCGATCGTTGCGGCTGTCGATATCCCATGCTGCCCCGGCGCCGGTGGGAGCGCCTTGATCCATGTCATCTGGCCTCAACTTTCACCCCCAAGACCGTCATTCACTCTGTTCTGTTGCTTTTCATAAATCCCCCTCGCTCCCACGAAAGTGGGAGCCTCTGCCTCGATCAAGGTGACTGGCTCACGAGGTTCCCACTTTCGTGGGAACGAGGGAGACGACA
>JAVKCR010000468.1:0-4185 GCA_040222645.1 Rhodospirillales bacterium | reverse complement strand
CGGCAATCGCCCACATGAAGGAACGCCGCCAGTTCGGCAAGCGGCTGGCGGACTTCCAGGCGCTGCAATTCCGGCTTGCCGACATGAAGGCGGATATCGAGGGCGCGCGCCTGCTGCTGCACCGCGCCGCCAGCCTCCTCGATGCCGGATCGCCGGACGCCACCATGCAATGCGCGCTGGCGAAAAGGGTCGCGACCGACGCCGGCTTCACTGTCGTCAACGAGGCGCTGCAGCTGCATGGCGGCTACGGTTATCTTCGCGACTACCCGCTGGAGCGCATCCTGCGCGACCTGCGGGTCCACCAGATCCTCGAGGGCACCAACGAGATCATGCGCGTGATCGTCGCCCGCAACCTGCTGAAAGACTGAACCACGAATGAAAGAAGAAGCGGAAATCCTGTTCGGCCGCCAGGGCGCCATCGCGACCGTCACGCTGAACCGGCCGAAGGCCCTGAACTCGCTGACATACGAGATGCTGCAGCGGCTCGGCGAGAAACTCGACGCCTGGAAGGCAGACCCCGACGTCGCCGCGGTCGTGATCGAGGGCGCCGGCGAGAAATCGTTCTGCGCCGGCGGCGACATCCGCGCGCTCTACGATGCGAAGCAGGCCGGCAATTTCGGCTATCTCGCGGAGTTCTACCGCGATGAATATGTCATCAACCATGCCATCGCCACCTACCCGAAGCCCTATATCGCGCTGATTGACGGCTATACCATGGGTGGCGGCGCGGGTGTCTCCGTCCACGGTTCGCACAGGGTGGCGACGGAACGGACCCGCTTCGCCATGCCGGAAGTCGGCATCGGCCTGTTTCCGGATGTCGGCGGCTCCTATTTCCTGTCGCGCTGTCCCGGCCAGACCGGACTCTTTCTTGGCCTGACGGGCGCCATCGTCACGGCGGCGGACGCGATCCATGCCGGCATCGCGACCGGGCATGTCGCCTCCCCATCTCTCGAAGACCTGAAGACCGCGCTTGCGTCGGCTTCGTGGACGGGCGGCGAGGGAGACCGCGACATCGCGTCTGCCGTCATCGACGGGTTCGCCACGGCTCCCGATCCGGCCGGGTCGGTGATCGAGGCGAACCGGATGGTGATCGACGATTGCTTCATGGGTGACTCGATCGAACACATAGTCGATGCGCTGGCCGCGGATGGCGGGGAATGGGCGGCGGCAACGATCGACCAGATGATGTCGAAGTCGCCCACCAGCCTGAAAGTCGCCCTGAAGGAAATTCGCCGGGGCCGGTCACTCGATCTCGCGGGCTGCATGGTCATGGAATACCGCCTGTCGCAGAGCTTCATGCGCGGCCGGGATTTCTGGGAAGGCGTGCGCGCGGTGATCGTCGACAAGGACAAGAACCCGAAATGGTCGCCGGCCTTCATTGGCGATGTCGACGACCAGGAGGTGGCGAACTACTTCGAATCGCTGGGTGATGCGGACCTGAAGCTCTGAAGGAACGGTTCGCGGGAAGCTCGGCAGGCTGCGATATGTAAAAAATATGGATCAGGGAGAAAGCATATGGCGAACCTAGCATTCATCGGCGTCGGCAACATGGGCGGCCCGATGTCGGCCAACCTGGTAAAGGCGGGTCACGAGGTGATGGCCTTCGATCTCAGCCCGGCAAATCTCGACGCCGCCGTCGCGGCGGGATGCAAGGCCGCGTCCTCGGTCGCGGAAGCGGTGGCAGGGGCGGATGCGGTCTTCACCATGTTGCCGGCCGGTCCGCATGTCGAAGGCGTCTATGGCGGCGCCGACGGGGTGATGGCCCATGCGAAGCCGGGCGCGCTCTTCGTCGATTGCTCCACCATCGACGTCGAGACCGCGCGCAACGTCATCGCGGCGGCGGATGCCGGCGGTTTCCTGATGGTCGATTGCCCGGTCTCCGGCGGTACCGGCGGGGCGGCGGCGGGTACGCTGGCCATGATGTGCGGCGGTTCCGACGCGGCCTTCGCCGCGGCGAAACCCTATCTCGAGATTCTCGGCAAGACTGTCGTCCATGCCGGTGGACCCGGCGCGGGACAGGCGGCGAAAACCTGCAACAACATGATCCTCGGCATCTCGATGATCGGCGTCTGCGAGGCATTCGCGCTCGGCGAGAAGCTCGGTCTCGACAAGCAGACCCTGTTCGACATCGCGGCCAATGCCTCCGGCCAGTGCTGGTCGCTGACCACCTATTGCCCGGTTCCCGGTCCGGTGCCGACCAGCCCGGCCAACCGCGACTACAAGGCCGGCTTCACCGCCGCCAACATGCTGAAGGACCTGAAACTGGCGCAGCAGGCGGCCCAGTCATCGGGCGCTTCCACGCCGCTCGGGGCCAATGCGGCGGCGCTCTACAACCTCTTCGTCAATTCCGGTAATGGCGAAGTCGATTTTTCGGGTATCATCCGGATGATCGCTGGGCAGAACAGACCGGGCTGAGGCGCGATGGCTGAAAGGCGGTTGCAGGAAGTTCTCTACGAGATGATCCCGAACGGGCGGTTTCTCAAGGTGACCGCCGTCGATCCGGTCAGCCTCGTCGAGGTCTCCATCGTCGCATCGCCGAACACGCCGCTGGAAGTTCTGAAACGGACCGCACGACAAAAGCTCGAATACGTTCTCGAGAAGCAACAACAAGCCGTTCCCCGCAAGGACCCGTGGGCCGGTCTTTGACCGGGCGGCGCAAACGACAGGAAAGGAAATCGACATGCAACGCAGAACTGGAATGGGAATCGCGGCTGCGGCGGCAATGCTGCTCACCGCTGGCGGCGCCGAGGCCGCGGGCGCCAAGCTCGGCGCGCTGATGCCGTTGACCGGCGGTCTGCAGGCCTATGGCGAAGCCTGCCTGAACGGCGTCAAGATGGCCGTGAACGAGGCGAATGCGGCGGGCGGCGTGCTCGGCGGCGATGTCGCCCTGGTCACCGGCGACACGCAGACCAAGCCGCAGCCGGCCGTTGATGCCGCGAAGAAGCTGGTCTCCATCGAGGGCGTGAACGGGATCATCGGTGCGCTGGCGTCCTCCAGCACCATTCCGGTGGCCCAGACGGTTGCCGGCCCGGGCAGCGTGGCGATGATCTCGCCGGCATCCACGGCACCGACCATCACCGAACTCGGTGACAAGGACTTCCTGTTCCGCACCGTTCCGTCGGATGCGTTCCAGGGTGTCGGTCTTGCCGACGTGGTCTCCAAGGCTGGCGTCAAGAAGGTCGCCGTCCTCTATATCAACAACGATTACGGCATCGGACTGGCGCGTTCCTTCGCCGGCGCTTTCTCCGGGATCGTTACCGGCTCGAAGGCGTTCGAGCCCAACAAGGCCTCCTACCGCGGCGAACTCAACGAGCTCGCGAAGGGCAAGGCGGATGCGCTCGTGCTCATCGCCTACCCGGACGATGGCGGCATCATCATCCTCAAGCAGGCGCTCGAGGAAGGCACCTTCTCGAAGTTCGTCTTCACCGACGGCATGAAGGCCGAGAAGGTGATCTCCGACATCGGCGCGCAATATCTCAACGGCTCGTTCGGCACGGCGCCGAAAGCGCTGGAAACCGATGCTGGCGCTGCCTTCAAGGCGGCCTACCAGGCGGCCTTCGGCGAACTGCCGCCGCGGCCGTTCATCGATTCGAGCTACGATGCCGCGATGATCCTGATGCTGGCGATGGAAGCGGCGCAGACCACCGATGGCGCCAAGGTTCGTGACATGATCCGCAAGGTCTCCAACGCGCCGGGCGAGAAGATCCTGCCCGGCGAGTTCGCCAAGGCGAAGAAGCTGCTCGCCGAGGGCAAGGACATCGACTATGTCGGCGCCGCCGGCGCGCAGGAATTCGACAAGAACGGCGATGTCTCCGGCACCTTCGAACATTGGGTGGTGAAAGACGGCAAGCTTGAAACCGTCTCGGTCTTCGAACCGAAGTAGGCTGCCGCTCGAGGAATATGGCCGAAACCCCGCCGGGCATTCCGGCGGGGTTTCGCTTTTCCGGAAGACAGGGAACAGGGACGCGGCATGGAAACGGTCATCAACGGCACCATTGCCAGCCTGCTGGCCGGGCTGTGCACCGGTATCGGTGCGCTCGGTGTCTTCGCGTTCCGCCAGATCGGCGAGCGACTGGAAGATGTGCTCCTGAGCTCGGCCGCCGGCATCATGCTGGCGGCGACCTTCTTTTCCCTGATCGCGCCGGGCATCGCCTTCGGCGAGACCCAGTACGGCTCGACCGTCTA
>JAVKCR010000467.1:0-4864 GCA_040222645.1 Rhodospirillales bacterium | reverse complement strand
CTTGCGTGATCTCGAAACGCAAGGCACGCGGAACCAACGGCTTCGGCAGTTCGATCTGCAGATCGTAGACGTCGTAGCGGAGTTCATTCCGCATCTCCAGGACGTCCTGGAAACCCCGCGTCGTGATCAGCGCCGTCTTGTTGCCCTTGCGCTCGATCAGGGCATTGATGACGAGCGTCGTCCCGTGGACGATCAGCTCGCTGCGGCCCATGAAATCGTCCTGCGTTTCGGCTATCTTGTCGAAACCCGTCAGTATCGCGTCTGCCGGACGGGCCGGCGTGGTCAGGACCTTCTCGACGCAGGTTTCCCCGGTCTCGCGGTTCACGGCGACGAAGTCGGTGAACGTCCCGCCAATATCGCATCCAATACGGAAGACTTTATCCTGCACGATTCACCCTTTTCTTTCTGAGATGCTGTTCTGTGGTCGGCGGTCGTGCCGAAGATGTTTGAGTAGCTGAGGTCCGAGCGCCGCCGCGAACAGGCAGAGCGCAATCAGGTCCGAAAGGATGTTGAAATGGATCAACAGCCCTCCGGCGAGGATCAGCATCACCCGCTGGAGAAGATTGAGACGCTCGTGGAAGTAGCCGACCAGGCCGGTCGCCAGGCCGAATATCCCGAACAAGGCGGAGACCGTGGCAAGGATGACATCCATGGGATCGCTTCCCAGGATGAGTAGCGGCGACCCGTAGCAGAAGAAGAACGGAATTACGAAGCCGGTCAGCCCGATCCGCATACCCTCCATGCCGGAACGCCACATGTTCGCCTTGGCGATGCCGGAGCCGGCATATGTCGCCAGGGCTACCGGCGGCGTGATCGCCGAGAGTGCCGAGAAATACAGCACGAACATATGTGCGGCGACCGGTCCGACCCCGACGGCCTGCAACGCAGGCACCGCCAGGGTAGCCGCGGTAATGTAGGAAGCCGTGACCGGCAGGCCGAGGCCGAGAACCAGTGTCACCAGCATGGTGTAGAACAGCACGAGAAACTTCTCGTTTCCGGCAAGGTTCAGGACGATGCTGGCGAACCGGAGACCGATCCCCGTCGTGAAGATGACACCGATGATGATGCCGGCGCAGGCGCAGGCAAGCAGGATCGGTGCCGTCGCCCGGGCGCCATCATCCAGCGCCTTGATCACGCAGGTCATCGTGAAGCGCGGACCCCGCAGCAGCAGCACGATGACAGCGAGGGACAACAGGGCAAGACTGACAGCCCGCAGCGCGCTGTATTGCAGCATCAGCGTCGTGAACAACACGATTATCGGAATGCTGATCCACCAGCATTCCCTGAGCAGGGGCCCGAGGGGCTGAACCTCGTCTTCCGACAGCCCGCGAACTTCATGCTTCCGGCTCTCGAAATGCACGACCAGGTACAGCGCAACGTAGTAGAGCAACCCGGGGATAAGCGCCGCCACGATGACCTTGCCGTACCCGATACCGAGAATCTCGGCCATCACGAACGCGGCGGCCCCCATGACCGGAGGCAGGATCATCCCCCCGGTGGAGGCCACGGCCTCGATCGCGGCGGCATGGCTTCGCCGCAAACCCATGCGGATCATCAACGGGATCGTGAAACTGCCGGTCGTCACCACGTTGGCGACCGCGCTGCCGGACATCGAGCCCATCATCGCACTCGACAGGATCGCCATCTTGGCCGGGCCGCCGACCCGGCGCCCCATCAGCGAGCGCGAGATCTCGATGAAATAGGCGCCGGCCCCCGAATGTTCGAGGAAGGCGCCGAAGAGGACGAACAGGACGATGTAGGTCGCGGTCACCCCGACCGGCAGGCCATAGATGCCCACCGGCTGCACGAAGATGAAATCGACGAGGGTCTCGATATCCGCGCCCTTGTGCGCGATCGCCAGCGGCATCTGTTGCCCCCAGTACGCGTAGGCGAGACTGATGACGGCCAGGATGACAAGGGGCCGCCCGATGGTGCGGCGCGTTGCCTCCATGATGGAAAGCACGAGCAGGACCCCGAGAACCACGTCCTGTCGCGACAGGTCGCTGGAGCTCGCCTGGAACTCGTTGTAGTCCGCCGCGACATACCAGCCGATATACAGGGTCAGGCCGATCAGGGCGGCATCGATGATGCTCGACACCACCTTGCCGCCGGCGCCGCCGGGCAAGTGCAGGGGGTGCGTCAGGAACACCAGAACGGTGAAGGCCGCGAGCGAGGTAGGACGCAGCGAGGACCAGAGGCCGAAAACCGGCGCATATAGATGTATCAGCGAGACGATGATGGCGACGACCGAGACCAGATGCTCCCGCCGGATCCTGAACGGTGCGGGACCCGTGCCGGCATCAGACACTGGCTGGCTCATGATGCGCTCCGCAAGCGACCGGTGCCGGTGAAACTCTCGGCCGCGGGCAGCATATCCGCGCTGTTGTAGCGGCCCGACATCTGCCGGATCGCCGCGATCGCCGTCTCGACCCCGCCCCAGTCCGGAAGACCGAACGCCGCGCATGCCCGCGCCTTGTCGGCAACCTCGTCAAAGCTCAGCGGACGGTTCGGATGACCCTTGACGAACTCGAAGGGCACCACGGTCTCATCGCCTGACATGGTCTGCAGCGTGACGGTTCCCGCCATCGGGAATGTCCCCCTGCGGGATCCCTGCGATTCGAGGTTCAGAACCGCGTCCACGCGTTGCGTCAGCGCCAGGACATCCGCATCCTTCCGGGCTTCCGGCGCCAGCAGGCTGAGATCGACATTTCCGTTGATGGCCGCAAACGCCATCGTGAAGGGCAGGCTGAACTGCGCATCCACGACGGTCGTCGGATGCCATTTGCGTTCCCGTGAAAGACAGACGAGGTCATAGACCTCCTTGTTCGTCACGGTGACGGCGAGCTTCTGGATCTCGCCCCACGTCACCCCGGACTTCCGGACGGCTTCCACCGTCGCCTCGATCGGGCCGTGGGTATACTTGCAGCAGGGATAGAGCGGCTTGATGCTGATATTCGCCTGCTCCCAGTATGTGCCAAGGTCCCTGGTGAGGGGCGCGGGATCGTATTCGCCGCGCTGGAAGACGTTGAAGTAGCCAAACTTGCCTTCGAGAACATCGCCCGCCGCCGTGATCCCGGCCTTTGCCATCATCGCGGACGAGACGCCGACATCCGAACTCACGCCCTGCATGAGCCGCACCGTCATGGCGCCATCGACATAACCCTGCTGATTGCCGGCGATACGCCCATAGGCAATGCCCAGGGCATCCAGGGTCTGTTCGTGATCCAGTTTCAGCAGCCGCGCGGCCGTCAGGGTCGATCCCATGACCGTGCATTGGTAGCTCATCGCCATGCCAGTCGTGGAGAAACTGAGCATCGGTGACGCGGCCATGCGACAGGTGAATTCGGCGCCCAGGATGATCGATGCCAGAACTTCCTCGGAATCGACGTCGCCGAGATATTCCGCGATCGCCATCGCCGCCGGCACGATGGAGGCGTTGACGTGGCAGGTGAATTGTTCGTGGACATCATCCAGGTCCCAGCCCCGGGCGGCGACCCCGTTGATCAACGCGGCCAGCGGAACACTTGTCTTGCGACCCGTCGTCACCAGGGTGGCCTGGGGATTGCCGCCCCATTCGTCCGCCAGAGACGTCAGCTCCTGAACGCCGGCTGCCGTAACCCCGGCATACATGGACGCCATCGTGTCGAGCACCGCGATTGTCGCGCGCTCCCGGAACGACGCGTCGACCGAGCCGATTTCGAAGTGACGTGAGAATTCTACGATTTCATCAATCCGAGCCACGATGCCTCCCCTTTTCGACAACCTCGCTGGACCGAATAATGGAACGACGTTCCTTTTTGTGTCAACAGCTTTCAGGAATGGTTATCGGGAACGCGGCCCGGACCAGCGATCTGTCCGGCCACGTCTCCACTTAACCCACTGTTGCTCATATCTTTTCCAACCTCCCGAGAGACAGCGGGCCTGACGCGCCGGCGGAGGAATGGAACGGGATCCGGCTCGATGATCTCGACTGACAGCTTGGCCGGGCTTCGTGAATCTGCGTTGGTCGCGGCCATGGGAACCGGAGGCGAACACCCGCCGGAATGCCACCGATGGAGGTCCGTGCCATGTGCGGCGGGGTCACGCCTGCCATGCATCGTCTGCCCCCCCGCACCAGTCATCGCCCTAGTCGCCGTTGCCGGGAAGCGCCGGTCCGGCCGCCGCCAGCATTGGCGCGATCACCTGGTTCTTGAGATCGATGCCGACGCCGCACTTGCAGCCCGCGCAGCCGACACAGGCATCCAGCCCCAGCTCGATCGCATTGGTCACGGCCGACTGGCGCATGGCTTCACTCGCCACGGGATCGAGGCGCGATCGTTCCAGTTTCAGTAGCGTGAACGGGTTCCCCCACCGGTACCCCTCCCTTGAACCCGGCAGTTCCGTGCTGTCCGATTGGGCGGGCTTGCTGCCGCCAAAGTTCCTCAGATGCATGGGGCAGCCTTCCAGACAGGCATAGCATTCGATACAGGCCGTGAGATCGTGATAGGCCTCCGGCGCTTCCCGGTTCAGCGCCTCCCCGCCATCTGTCGCCAGAAGCCGGCCACGCAATTGCCGGGAGATACCATCCCGCCGCACGACGAGGTCGCTCAATGCCGGCAGCGTACCCATCGGCGAGATGGTGTCCCCGTCGCGAACGCGGGCGCGGCACGCGATTCGCGGCCGGCCATTGATATCAACCGTGCAGACACCGCAATTGCGCGCGCGGCAGCCATACCGGAACGCAAGATCCGGCAGGCTCGTCGCCTGTGCCTGCAGCAGGACGTCCAGCACCATGGGCTTCTCGCCATCCCGGCGGGGCTGGTATTCGTAGGTGACGACATCGCGCACGCCGTCACGGAGAATGGCTATATCGACTTTCATTGGA
>JAVKCR010000466.1:0-3469 GCA_040222645.1 Rhodospirillales bacterium | reverse complement strand
AGCCGCAATGTCGCCTGCGACGGCGGTGGCGGGGCGCTCGGCCATCCCAAGGTCTTCCTGACCATCGGTTCCGGCGAGATCTTCACGACGCTGGACCTGGCTGCAACGCCCGCCGGCCCGTCAGTGCCCGTGGGCAGAGGCCGCCGCACCTTCCTTCAGGCGGTAGGTGCGCGAGCAATAGGGGCAGACGATTTCCGTCTCGCCGGAACCGATGGTCAGGAAGACCTTGGGATGGCCGAGCGCCCCGCCACCGCCGTCGCAGGCGACATTGCGGCTTTCGACCTCGATTTCCTCAAATGCGTCCATGGCTCGTGTCCGATGCGGAAGGTTCCGGGCGGGCCGGTGCGCGTTGACCGGTCCATGGGCGGATGATACCCATGCGCGGCCCTTGATCAACAACCTGAACGGCCATGAGCGAACTTCCGGCCCACGCCGTCGAAATCGAGAACCTGTCGAAGACCTACCGTCCGAAGAGCGGCGGCGAGGTGCACGCGCTCGACAACGTGACGCTCAACATTCCGCGCGGCTCCTTCTTCGCCCTGCTCGGCCCGAACGGCGCCGGCAAGTCGACCCTCATCAACGTCCTCGCCGGCCTGGTGCTGAAAAGCGAGGGACGGGTCTCGATCTGGGGCCGTAATATCGACGAGCGCCCGCGCCAGGCCCGCGCCGCCATCGGCATCGTGCCGCAGGAACTCAACATCGACCCGTTCTTCACGCCGCGCGCCCTGCTCGACATCCAGGCGGGACTGTACGGCGTGCCGAAGCGCGAACGCCGCACCGACGAGATTCTCGCGGCGATCGGCCTCACCGACAAGGCGGGCGCCTATGCCCGCTCGCTGTCCGGCGGCATGCGCCGGCGCCTGCTGGTCGGCAAGGCAATGGTGCATTCCCCGCCGGTACTGGTGCTCGACGAGCCGACCGCCGGTGTCGATATCGAACTGCGCCGCCAGCTCTGGGACTATGTGCGCGAGCTTAACAGGGCCGGCGTCACCGTGCTGCTGACCACGCATTATCTCGAGGAAGCCGAGGAACTCTGCGACACCATCGCGATCATCAACCACGGCAAGCTGATCGCCTGCGAGGCGACGAGCGACCTGCTGCGGCGGATGGATTCGAAGGAACTGAGAGTGCAGGTCACGGAACCCCTCGACGGTGTCCCGACCACGCTTGCCCGCTTCGATCCCGAGCTTGCCGACGGCAACCGCCTTGTCTTCCGGTATGCGCCCTCCCGGGTGCGGATCTCGGAAATCCTCGATGCATTGTCGGCGGCAAAGCTCGGTATCGCCGACCTGACGACGGAAGAGGCCGACCTGGAGGATATCTTCCTGTCGCTCACCCGCCGGTCCGACGGTGGAGACTGCGCCGCGTGATCCGCATGGCCGGGCGGTTCGCCGCGCTGGCCGCCTTGTGGCTGGCCGTGGCCTGCACCCCGGTTATCGTCCCGCCGGCCGACACCAGGACAGACCCGGTACTGGGTGACGGCCACTTCGTCAGCTTCGACGGCACGCGCCTGCCGTTGCGCGGATGGCTGCCCGATGGCGACCCCGCCGCCATCATCCTGGCGCTGCATGGCTTCAACGATTATTCGAACGCCTTCGACGGCTTCGGCAGCTGGGCCGCAACCCGGGGCGTCGCCGTCCACGCCTATGACCAGCGCGGCTTCGGAGATGCGCCGGGTCGCGGCTACTGGCACGACGATGCAGCGCTGACGGGCGACGCGGTAACCGCGCTGCGGCTGCTCAGGACGAAGTATCCCGGCAAACCGCTCTACCTGCTCGGCATGAGCATGGGCGGCGCCATCGCCATGCTGGCGCTGGATACCACCGATGCCGCGGATATCGCCGATGGCGCCATCCTGGTCGCCCCGGCCGTCTGGGGGGCATCGACGCAGGGCTGGTGGCAGCGCACGGGCCTCTGGCTGTTCGCCCACACGGTACCCTATCTCACCCCGACCGGACGCGGACTCGGCATCCACGCCTCGGACAATATCGAGATGCTGCGGGCGCTCGGCCGCGACGAAAAGGTGATCAAGCGGACGCGCATCGACGCGGTCTATGGCGTTGTCCAGATGTTGGACCGCGCGCTCGCCGCCTCGCCCAGACTCCGGGAGCCGGCGCTGGTGCTTTACGGCGCCCGTGACGAGGTGATCCCCGCCGGTCCGACGAAGCGGATGCTGGATGCCCTGCCCGGCCGTGACGGTGGCAGCCAGCGCGTCGCGATCTACCCGAAGGGCTGCCACATGCTGCTCCGCGACCTGCAGGCGGAAGTGGTCTGGCGCGACATCGTCGCCTGGATTCGCGACCGGACGTCGGCCCTGCCGTCCGGTGCCGAGACCAGGGTGACGGAGATCGAGACGGAACCATGTCCGTGGAATTTCGACGGGTAGGGACCGCCTTCAGCAGCCCATCCTGTCGGCGATCTCCTCCATGCTCTCGGCCGCAAGGTCCCAGTCGCCGGTCGGGCCGAAATCGATCTTCTGGTGCGGGCCGTATTCCGTCGGGCGGTTGAGGTAGGCTGTTTTCAGGCCGTGGCTGGCGGCGGCGGCCAGGTCGCTGTTGTGGGCAGCCACCATCATCACCTCGCCCGGCGCCATGCCGAGCAGCTCGACCGCGCCGAGATAGGTCTCCGGGTCGGGCTTGTAATGCTTGAAGACGTCGGCCGCGAAGATGCAGTCCCACGGAATGCCGGCGCGTTTCGCCATGTTGGCGAGCAGGGTGACATTGCCGTTCGAGAGCGGCGCCAGCAGGTATTTCCGCGACAGCCGCCTCAGCCCCGGCACTGAATCGGGCCAGGGGTCGAGCCGGTGCCAGACCCGGTTCAGCCAGTCCCGTTCCGCCTCGTCGAGGCTGTCCAGTCCGAATTCCGGGATGAGTTCTTCAAGCCGTCCGCGATGCAGCTTGTCGAGCGGCGTCCAGGGCACCTCGCCCTTGCGAACCCGGTCCATCGCCGGGTGGTAGCCGGCCCGCCATCTGTCGGCCAGGCCTGTCCAGTCCACCTCGCCGAGCCCGCGTTGCGCGCCGAACGCCGCACCCTGCCGGGCGATCGACGAGCGCCAGTCGACCACGGTGCCGAAAGTATCGAAAATCATCGCCCTGACGCCGGGTATGGCCATCTGACATTCCTCTCCTGTGTGCGGAGGATGGTAGGTCGCGTCCGCCCCGACGGCAATCCGCCGTTGCGGTTGCATGCGCTTCATGCCGGCGGCAAGGTTCGCCCATGACGGTTTTCTTCATCGGCGGCGCGCCTCGGTCCGGAACCTCGCTCGCCCATGCCGCGATCTGCAGCGACCCGGCGCTCCACCCGATGCTGCCGGAGGCCAGGTACCTCCGTCACCTGATCCGCGCCCACCGCTATGGCAAGGCCGCCTTCGACACCGAGACCCGTGACTATTTCGCCCATCCGGAGGGCCTGCGCGCCTTCACCGCCTCCCAGATCGAGGCGATCCTGGACGCGCTCCGGCTGCGCTTCC
>JAVKCR010000465.1:0-6132 GCA_040222645.1 Rhodospirillales bacterium | reverse complement strand
GCCGTCGACAGGCATGCGACCATCAGGGTGCAATCGGAGGACGCGCAGCGATACCGGCAGATCGTTCAGAGCCAGGCCGAACTCGTATCCAGGATATCGGTGAGGGGAAGCCGGTTGTTCGCCAATGACTCCCTGTGCCGTTTCCTGGGGTTGTCACGTTCCGAAATCCTCGGCACAAGCTTCTGGGACCAGGTCCTTCCGGAGGAGGCACCGCGCATCAGGCGCCATTTTGCTTCGCTGTCGGAAGCGCGGCCATGGAGCACCTATGTCGGCAGTCTGCCGAGGTGGGATGGCGAGAGGCGCTACATTGAATGGACCGATTACGGCACGTTCCGGAATGGCTCTCTTGAAGAAGTGCTCGGCGTCGGCCGGGACGTGACGGACCGGGTGGTTGCCGAGAGGGCGCTGGAGAACTCGCGCCGGGAAATGCAGGACCGGCAGTTGATGCTCGAGCGGGTGCACCGGCATCTGACCATGTCCGAACTGGGAGCGGGGATTGCGCACCAGATGAACCAACCGCTCAATGCGGTGGCGAATTACCTGGGTGCAAGCCAACAAATTCTCAGGTCCCGGCCGAGCCAGTTGCAGGAACGGGATACGGAGGTTCTTGACCACATCGACCGCGCGCAAAGCCAGGTCATGCGAACCGGAAGGATGATCCGCGAGATCAACGATTTCCTGCGATCGCCCGCGCGGACGCCCGAACAGGTTGATTTGAACGTCTTGTGCACGCAATGCGTTCAATTGGCGAGGCCAAGTATCGAAGCCATGGGAATCAGCCTCGAAGTTCTCCTTTCAAAAACACCGCTCCGGGTAAACGTGGTGCCCGTGGAGGTTGAGCAGGTGCTCCTTTGTCTCTTGTTCAATGCTGCTGAATCCTATAGTATAGATAAATACTCATCGGGTCGTTTCGTGCGTATCTCGTGTCTCCAGGAGAATGGCGGCGCGGTGACGAAGGTTGTCGATGCGGGGCAGGGACTTCCGGAGAATGTCGAACCGGAGAAACTGTTCGGGGCTTTGTTCTCGACAAAGCCGCAAGGTCAGGGAATGGGGCTCGCCATCGCAAAGGTGATCGCAGAGCGCCATTCGGGAAAAATCGGCATAGCGAACCGCGCCGAGGGAGGCGCGGAGGTGACGATATGGATTCCGACGCTCGATTGAAATCCCGAACCGGTCAAGATTCTCGTATTGTATTCGTGGTCGACGACGATGCCGACAGCAGGGAAAGCCTGGTTGCCCTTATGCGATCGGTCGGCGTGAGTTGCGAGTCCTTCGCCTCGCCGCTCGATTTCATCGATTCATGCAATGATACCGTTTTGTCCTCCTGTGCCGTCGTGGTGCTCGATGTCCGGCTGCCCTACATGGGAGGTCTGGAAGTGCTCCACCAGATCAAGCAACTCGACCCCGACATGCCAATTGTCATGATTACCGGTTACGGGGATGTCGCGTCGGCAGTCGCCGCCATAAAGCGGGGGGCGGTTGATTACCTCGAGAAGCCTGTCAATCCGCAGTTCCTTCTCGACCTGGTGCAGAATTGCCTGAACGAACGATCCAGGAAACTCGAGGAACGGCATGGGCTGCAAGAGGCGGCGGAGCGCTGTAGCCACCTGTCTGCCCGCGAATACCAGGTCGCGGAGCTTGTCTGTCAGGGCATGTCGAACAAGCAGATAGCGGATCAGCTCAACCTCAGCGACAGGACCGTCGAGAAGCACCGGATCGCTGCGACAACGAAGCTGGGAGTCGATTCGACAATCCAGTTCGTCAAGCTCTTCGAGAAGGCAAACAATCGTCACAAGGCCGTAAAACCCCGCGCTGAACTGGGTGCAACTACCCATTAACTGCGTGCCATCACCACTCCGGGGGCGCTTGGCACGACTTGCGTCGCGTCTCCGCACCGCGCTCCAATAGGGCTCAGAGAGGCGCAGGTGCTGGATAGAAGGTCTGCAACCGAATGACTGGGCAGCAGAGAACGATCTGACACTGTCCCGAACCACCGCGCTTCCAGGTCATATCGGACCGGAGCTTCGGACGCGTGTACAGGTACCTTCAGTTCAATGTCGGCGGCGAGAAATTCGCGTGCGACATGCGCGAGGTCCGGGAAATCATCCATCCGCCGCGCCTGATCCGCCCCGCCGGTTCGCCGGCCATTCTCGACGGGTTCGCCGATATCGGGGGTAATCTCGTTGCAATTCTCCGGCTCGATCGCTTGCTGGAGGTCGATTACCGGACACCGCTGCTTTACCGGCACATACTCTGCCTGAAGGACGGCCTGGCCCATATCGGCCTGCTGACAGACCGCGCCGAGAGGATGTTGGTCGTCTCGGATGCGGACCGCAGGCCGGTCTCCGGCGAACCGTCATTCGGCCCCGGCATTGCCGGGGCGCTGGAAACGCCTGAAGGCCTGGTTCACGAGATATCGCTTGCAAGGATCCTGAGCCAGGCCGAACGGCAATTCGTGGCGGACCTGGTCGAAGCCGAGGAACGCCGCCGCGAGCTGTTCCAGGAATCCGCTTGATGACTGGCGGACTCAACGCTCTCCCCGCTGAACGGGAAACGGTCCTGACGTCCCTGCGCGACCTGTTCGTCGAACGGACGGGCATGTCCTACTACATGGAGAACCACGGCGGGTTCGAGCGGGTCGTGTCGCAACGCATGAAGACATTGGGCCTGGCGAGCCGGTCAGCCTACCTTGATCTGCTCGCGAACGGCGCTTCCGAGCGTGAATGGGCGTGCCTGATCGAGGACCTGGTCGTCAGCGAAACCTACTTCTTCCGTTATCCCGACCAGTTCAGGCTGCTTCGGGAGACCGCGATTCCGGAACGCGTTTCCGCGCGATCGCGGGAGCGCAGCCTGGCGATATGGAGTGCGGGCTGTGCGACCGGTGCGGAACCGTACTCGCTGGGCATGATGCTGCGCCGGGATATGGCCGGCCTGACAGGGGGCTGGGATATCAGCATCCTCGGCGCGGATATCAGCGACCGGAACCTGTCAAAGGCGCGGGAGGGGCTTTTCACGGACTGGGACATGCGCACCATGTTGCCCGAGGAGATCGATGCCTGCTTCGAGAAAGTCGGCGGCAAGTGGCGTGTCCGCGACCGGTTCCGGAGAGGCGTGTCGTTCATGAAGATGAACTTTGCCGGGCAAGATTTCCGGCATTTCACCGAGGCCAACCGTGGACGTTTCGATATTGTCCTGTGCCGAAACGTGCTGATCTATTTCGATTCCGAGCTGACGCATCGCGTGCTGCGCGGTCTTTTCGAGGTGATGGCGCCGGGCGGCTGGTTGTGTGTCGGCCATGCGGAGCCCTACATGGAGATCGCGCACCTGTTCACCCCGGTCTTCAGGGATGGCTCGTTCGCGTATCGGAAAGGAATCGTCAATATCCCCGCCGCAGCACCGCCGGCCCCGGTTGCCGGCTTCGTTTCGCCGCCGGCATACCGGCAGGCAGAGGTGCCGGAACTTACGGCCGTCGAACCGGGAAAACCGGCGGCGCCGGAATTGCGGGGCATTTCCATGCCGGTATCGAGACCCGCGATGCCGAAGGAGAAGCGGTCTGAGCCGGCTCGCGGCAACGTCCCCGAAACGCCAGCCCGGCCGGAGGATGTGAATGCGGCCCGCGATCTCGCCAACAAGGGCGATTGGGATGGCGCGGAGGCAGTTTGCAGCCGGATCATCGGTGAAGACGAGTTCAATGCCGAAGCCCGGCTTGTCCTGGCGCTCGTCCTGGAATTCCAGGAGCGGCTGGATGAGAGCGCCAGCCTGCTGCGGAGCGCCATATATATCGACCGGGAGTTCATCCTGGCGCACTACCATCTCGGCCTGATATCGGCGCGGATCGGGAAGCTGGACGATGCGAGACGGTCGCTTCGCAATGCCCTGCGCCTGTCCCGGATCGTCGATGGCGATTGCCGGATCGCTGCTGGCGAGGGGCTGACGGCCCGCGAACTGGCTGAACTGGCTGTCATCCAGGCCAGAAGCCTGGAAGGAGGGCCGGGATGACGGCTGCCGATCTCAACCGCTCGGGAACCCATTCCGGTCTTGCCGGTGCGGGCAGCACCTGGGCCGAGGATCCCGAAAAAACCGGGGATATCCTGGCTGCGCGGGGGCGGCGGTACGCCGAGCGGGGCTCCCGGCTGCATTCACGCGGCGGGGAACAGCAGTTCCTGTGCTTCGAGGTCGCAACCGAGATGTTGCTGCTGCCGGTCTACGCCCTTTCGGCGGTCCTCGCATGGCGCCCTCTCGGCACGGTCCCGAATTCCCGTCCGGATATGCTGGGAACGCTGTATGAGCGCGGCAGCATCTGGTCGATCCATTCGATCGGACTCATGCTCGGGCACCACCAGGCGGCTGAAACCGGCGGGTTCAGCCGGATACTCCTCCTTTCCGAGGGCAGTCGGAATGCCGGCATTGCCGTTGAAAGGGTGGTTGGCCTTAGAAGGTTCTCCAACGAATCGATCCTGGGTCTCGAAAACGATCCTGGCGCTTCACGCCATGTTCGTGGCGTTCTGGAAGGCCGCCTGGCTCTCCTCGATGAGTTTTCCCTGATGCAGTACTTCAACGAAAAGGGAGGGGCGTAGCGTGCAGATGAATATCGGACAGAGGATTTTCGCCGGCTTCGGCCTGATTGTCGCGCTGATGATTGCTCTCGGCATCTACAACCTGAGCAATGTCACGCAGATGCGTGACCAGGGAACAAGCGTCATCGACAGCGAGTTCCAGGCGCGGCAATTGATACGTGAAGCCGGACAGGCGCAACGTGACATGCGGGTTCTGAAGGAGGAGGCGACGGTGGCCGTCCTCCTGGCGCTGGCCGGACATGCGAAGGCTGATCCGGAGGTCCTGCAGAACCAGTGGGAAATTGCCCAGAAAGGGGTGGTCAGCAAGCTCAAGGAGGCGCTCGACTTCACGGAGCAGCAGATCAGAACCGCGTCGGACCAATCGCGCCGCGAATTGTGGGAAGAGGTTCACGCCAACATCCGCCAGACCAGTGATTCGCTCGAGGATATCGCCGCCGCGGTGCAAGCCCAGTTCGATGTCGAGAGTTCAGGGAACATTGCCGGTATCGCGTCGCATATCGACCTGGTCCGGCAGTTCCGGGAAAAGTTCACGGCAGAGGCCCGAGAGACAGAATCCCTGATCCTGAAACTGGCTTCCAGCGCCAAGAGCGACATCAACGACACGCATGACGAGATCAGTCATTCGGCGATCATCGCCACGTTTGTCATCGTCCTGCTTGCTGCCGGCACGGCTCTCGTCATCCACTATTCGATCACGGCTCCCCTGAAGCGCTTCATGGCGTTCGTCGAGAAAGTAGGGGAAGGGGATCTGACCCAGAGGATCGAAAGCACCAGCAAGGATGAGCTGGGGATGCTTGCCCACTACCTCAACAAGATGGTCGACGGGCTGGCGACGGCCACCAGGCAGGCCCGCGGCGCGACGGAGCTGTTGAATGCCGCGACAGCAGAATTGAAGGCGGCAGCGCAGCAGCAATCGGCCAGCACGACCGAACAGAACGCGGCCATCCAGCAGATAACGAGCACCCTGGACGAGATCGCGCAGACCGGCGGACAGATATCGCAGCGGGCGAAGAGCGTGGCGAACTCCGCCGAATCCACGTCTTCGGCAAGCCGCTCCGGGCTGAATGCGGCCGCGGAAACGGCGCGGGCGATGGCAAGTATCCGCGAGCAGGCGGAAGCTGTCGCGTCGAACATCGTGGCGCTGACCGAGAAGACGCATTCGGTGGGCGAAATCATCTCCAGCGTCAACGATATCGCGGAACGCTCGGACCTTCTCGCCCTGAACGCGGCCATCGAGGCGGCGGCTGCCGGCGAAGCCGGGCAAAGTTTCGCGGTTGTCGCGGACGAGATGAAGAACCTCGCCAGCCAGGCAAAGGACGCCACGTCGCAGGTCCGATCGATACTCGGTGACATCCAGCAGGGCATCAACAGCTCGGTGATGCAGACGGAGGAGGCCGTGAAGCGCAGCGATGCGGGCGAACGCAAGGCCAGGGAAACCGAGGCGACAATCGGGAAGCTCGCCGAGAGCATCGAGACCAGCGTCGCGACGTTCGAACAGATCGTCGCGTCCGTCGGTCAGCAACAGATCGGCATCGAACAGGTGGCCGAATCCATC
>JAVKCR010000464.1:0-8362 GCA_040222645.1 Rhodospirillales bacterium | reverse complement strand
TCGACGCCCTGATGCTGGTCGGCCTCCAGCACGACCCGGCGCTGCTGGAGCGACTGCGCGGACGCGGCATACCGCATGTGCTGTGCTGGGCGCATGACCCGGCGGGCAGGCTTCCCTGCGTCGGCTTCGACAATTGCCGGGCGGCGGCGGCGATGGCGCGCCACCTGATCGGCCTCGGTCATCGGCGCATCGCCATGATCGCCGGGCTGACCCGTGGCAATGACCGCGCCCGCGACAGGGTCGACGGGGTACGCATGGCGCTGGAAGAAATCGGCGAGAACCTGGCCCCCGAGGCGGTGATCGAGGTACCCTACAGCTATGCGGAAGGACGGGCGGCGATGAAGCACCTGCTGGCCCGTGCCACGCGGCCGAGCGCCGTGATCTGCGGCAACGACGTGCTGGCCATCGGCGCCGTGCTCGCTGCCCGCGATGCCGGGCTGGAGGTGCCGGGGGAGATCTCGGTGTCGGGATTCGACGATCTGCCGCTGGCCGGCGAGTTCGCGCCCGCGCTGACCACCATGCGCGTGCCGGCCGAAGCGATGGGCGAACAGGCCGCTTCCTACCTGGTCGCCCGGCTGGAAGGCGGCCCGGCAATGGCGAGCGGGCCGATACCGCCGCTCACCGTGGAGCTGGTCGTCCGCAACACCACGGGGGCCGCACCTTGACCATAGATCCCGCGATGCTGGCGCTGCTGATGGCCGGCAGTTTCCTGGCTGCGGTGATGCAGTCTTCCACCGGTTTCGGCTACGCGGTGCTCGCGGTGCCGGTCTACCTGATGATGCTCCCGGCCCGTGACGCGGTGCAGATCAACATCCTGCTGTCGTTCCTGGTGATGGCGGTGATGATGGCGCGCTTGTGGCGCGGTGCGCCCTGGCGGCTGATCGGCATGGTCTCGCTGGGAACCGCGCTCGGTGCACCGGCCGGGCTCTATTTCCTGACCCAGGCACCGGACAAGGTGGTCAAGGCGACCGTCGGCGGCGTGCTGGCGGTGCTGCTGGCCTATATCCTGTGGCGGCGGCGCACCCGGCCCATCCTCGCCGCCGACCGGCCGCCACCGCGGCCCGCGCTGGAAGCATTGACCGGCGGGTTCGGCGGCGCGCTCGGCGCCGGGATCGGCATGCCCGGACCGCCTTTGCTGGTCTATTTCGGGCTGGCCGGGGGCGGCAAGGATATCGTGCGGCCTGGCACCATGGCCTTCCTGCTGGTCGCGTTCGGCGGCATTGCCCTGCTGAACATGGTAACGGTCGGTTACTCCGCGTCGGTATTGACGATCACGGCGTGGCTTACCCCCGCCGTGCTGGCCGGCTGCGCCGCCGGGTCGTGGCTGGCCCGCCATATCGATCAGCGCCGGTTCGATATCGTCACGCTGGGCGCGCTCGGCGTTACGGTCGCTGCAATGTTGTGGGCGGTCGCTAGAGGGTAGGTGGGTCGGGACGGCAGGAACGGTGCCTGTCAGCCGGCGGCCTTGGCGGTGCCGGTATCGCCCGGCGGCAAAAGGACCTCGGCCAGCTTCACCGACGCCTTGCGCATCAGCGGCTCGAATTCCTTGAGCGCCTGCAGCGAGAAGCGGGCAACGGGCGCCTGCAGCGCCACGGCCGCGATCATGGTTCCCTCGCTGTCGGTAATGGGGACCGCGATGGCGACCATGCCCTGCAGCAATTCCTCATCGTCCAGGCCGAGGCGCTGCCGGTCGATGACGTTCACCGCCGCCTCCAGCGCTACCGGGTCGGTGATGGTGTTCGGCGTATGGCGTTTCAGCGTCATGCTGCGGATCATGTTGCGCCGCGCCGCCTGGGGCAGCTGGCTGAGATAGAGCTTGCCGGCCGCCGTGCAATGCATCGGCACCCGGCTGCCGATGGCGAATTGCAGCCTCAGCGGCCAGTCCGTCTCGATGCGTTCGACATAGACCATGCGGTCGCCGTCCGGCATCGACAGATTGACGGTCTCGCCCGTCTCGTCGGCCACACTTTGCAGGATGGCGCGGCGCGCGCCGCGGTCGTCCCGCTGGGTCATGACGTTGACACCGATGCGCAGGATGCGCGGCCCCACCACCAGCTTGCGGCTGCCGATCTGGCGCATGAGATAGCCTTCATCCAGAAGCAGGCTGATCAGCCGGTGCGCCGTCGGCCGCGGCAGACCCAGCTCCTCCATCAGCTCGGCAGCGCTGACCGGGCCCCGGGAACGGGCCACCACTTCCACAATTTCCAGAACGCGCAGCGAACGCGTTCCCGCCGTATCCGACATGGTCTAAACCTTTCCGGCCGACCCCTGCGGCGGCGCAACCGCGCCCACCGCCCCGGCCTAATACGGGGTCAGACCCAGCGAATCGCGCTGCAGCCCGACCAGGTACATGGACAACTCGGGTAAAAGCGCAATCAGGAGCCAAGCTGTCAAGAGCGCGAACAGGTAGGGCAGTATATAAGGCACGATCCGCAGGTACGGAATCCCCGTCACGCTGCTGGCCACGTAGAGGTTGAGACCATAGGGCGGCGTGATGAAGCCGATGGCCGCACCGACCAGGAAGACGACGCCGAAATGCACGGGATGAATGCCGACATCCAGGGCGATCGGGCCCAGGATCGGCGCCAGGATAAGGGTGACCGGCAGGCTTTCCAGCACCATCCCGGCGACGAACACCACCGCCATGCAGGCGAACAGCACCGCGTAATAGCCGCCGAAGGAGGTGATGAAATCGGCCACCACCTCGTTCGCGCCAAGCGCCGAGAGCACCTGCTGCATCACCACGGACACCGCCACCAGCGGCCCCAGGATGCCGGCGATCTGGCCCGATTTCATCAGGATCGAGGGAATCTCCCGCAGCTTGATCTGGCGCGTGATGAAGATGCCGGAAAGCAGGCAGAAACCTGCCGCCACGCCCGCCGCCTCGGTCGGCGAGAAGACGCCGGTATAGATGCCCCAGAGGATCATGAAGATGGCGACGAAGCCGAGCCAGGCGCTCGCCCCGGTCTTGATGATCCGCACCGGGTCGAGCTTGATGATCGTGCCCCACTTGTTGCGCCGGGCAAAGAACCAGGCTGCAACCATCATCGCCATCACCATCATGATCCCCGGCACCAGGCCGGCGATGAACAATTCGCTGATCGACTGGTTCATGATGAAGCCGTAGACCGTGAAGATGATCGACGGCGGGATGATGATGCCGACAACGCCGCCGGCGGCTACCGTCGCGGCCGAGAAGCGCCCGTCATAGCCGTTCTCCTTCATCTCCGGATGCATGATCGAACCGATCGTCGCGGCGGTGGCGGAGTTCGATCCGGAGATCGCGGCGAACAGGCCGCAGGCGGCGAGCGCCGCCATGGCGAGTCCGCCCCGCATCCAGCCGAGCACGGAATAGGCGAACTCCGTCAGCCGCTTGGCGATGCCCGCGGCGTTGATCAGGTCGCCGGTCAGGATGAACAGCGGTAGTGCCAGCAGACCGAAGAAGTTCAGTCCCTCGAACAGGGTGAAGCTGACATTGGCCAGCCGCAGGTCGATCAGCAGCGAGGCCGCGATGCTCCAGAGCCCGATCACCAGCATGATCGGCACGCCGAGCATGAAGATCACAACACCGGCCAGCGAGACGAGTATGATACCAAGCGATTCCATGGGTCAGGATCTCCGCGACCGTTCAGTCGGCATTCAGGTTCATCGACATGCGCAGGGGCCGGCCGTTGCGGAAATCCGAGACATCCTCCCAGACATTCTGCATAAGGCGCACGACCAGCAATCCCCAGCCGATCGGGGTGGCCATATAGAACCACCATTGCATGACCGAATCCGTGCCCGGGACGATCGCCCAGTTCATTTCCAGCAACTGGACATATTCGACGGCATACCGGAGCACGACCGCCGCCATCACGAGCCAGAGCACCGCGTCCAGCATCAGCATGGCGAACTGCCAGCCGTAGGACATGCGGCCGCGAAATTCCTCGAAACGCAGATGGGCGCGCTTGCGCACGTTGTAGGCGGCGCCGACCCAGGCGATCCAAAGGAAAAGATAGACGGGAATGGTGGTCGACCAGGCCGCCTGTTCCTTGAACAGGTACCGGCGGATCACCTCCACGAAGATGATCGCGGCCATCGTCGCGTAGGCGACGACGATGACCGTTTTCTCGGCGTTCTCGTCCAGCCAGCGTACCAGCTTAACCAGATATCCCATAACCGAAACTCCGTTGCGAGAGGGCGCCAGGCCGTCTCACCAGTCAACAAAGTCGCCCCGCCTTTCCCGTCCCGGCGGGGTATTCCGACCGGGACGGCGAAAGACGGGGTTGTTCAACGGGTCACACGGATCAGGCGGACTTCCACCAGCGGCGGGGTTCGATGTTCTCCGGCAGCGTGCCTTCGGGAACTTCGCGCGCGATCTCGGAGATGGTCGTGTAGGTGTCGACGCCACCGGCCCAGTTGTCGAGGCGGTCGCGCCATTCGGCCCACTCGCTCTGATGCTGATCCGGCGCGCACATGTCCCTGGCTTCCTTCTTCGCTTCCGGCGACATGAAGGCGACCCGGGTCTTGTTCTTGGCGAAGATGGTGTTGGGCAGCTGCGGATCGGAATAGCCGACCGTGTTGACCAGCGCCGCTTCGTTGGCGTGCTGTACCAGGATCTGGGTCGTGTAGGACGATTCCATCACCGCGTCCTGCAGATCGCCGCCCAGACTGTCAAAGACCGAGGCGTTCATGGCGGTGTGTTCGGTGCCGCAGAAGAACTCGAGATCGACGAACTGCGCCACGACCGGCGACATGTTGGCGTAGGCGACCGCCGAGGCCCAGGTCTCGCCGCCGTCCAGCAGGCCGGACTTGAGGCCGTCGAGGAATTCTTCCCAGGCCACCGGAACCGGGTTCAGGTTCATCAGGTTCATGGCGATGCGGCCAAGCTGCGTGCCCGTGACGCGGTTCTTGGTGCCGGCCAGTTCGCCGACGGACTTGATGAGCGGCTTGTCGGCATATTTCAGGCCCATCGGCAGGCCGCGAAGTTCGCAATGGGTAAACAGGAACTGCACGCCGTGACGCTCGCGCAGCGGATCGCGCAGGAGTTTCTGGCTCATCGGATGATAGAAGAAGTGGTACTGCGAGGCGCGCGACGGGAACATGAACGCGTAATCCAGCACGTTCAGGTAGGGCGCGCCGCCGGCCGAGTTCTGGGTCGAGGCCGCGTAGATGTCGACGATGCCCTGCTGCGTCTTCTTCACGCAATCGAGCTGGTTGCAGATCTGGTTGTTGCCGATGAACTCGATGAGGATCTCGCCATCGGTCCGCTCCTCGACATCGCGGACGAATTCAAGGACGCCGGCGCGCTCGATCAGCGTGTTGCGCTCGTTGAAGCCGGCGGCACCGAACTTCAGGTTGAAGCGCGCCTTCTTGCCGAGCCGCTTCTCGTAGGTCGAGTTGGCCGCCCGGGCCAGGCCCGGCAGCGTCACGGCGCCGGTCATGCCGCCCGCGGCGAGCAGCACGGACATCTTGCCGTACTCCTTGAACAGCCGCATCAGGTCGCGACGGGGAATTGCTTTCA
This sequence comes from Rhodospirillales bacterium, assembly GCA_040222645.1. Taxonomy (GTDB): domain Bacteria; phylum Pseudomonadota; class Alphaproteobacteria; order Rhodospirillales; family HT1-32; genus HT1-32. The sequence continues at coordinate 2,856 of JAVKCR010000464.1, read as the reverse complement.
GCTTGTCATGCAACATGGCGTTCCTCCCTTGCCCGGCCGCCGCCCCTTTGGTCCGCGGACCCGGATCGTTGTAAATTTTAATGTCTCATTATTGCGACTCTTTTGTCTCATTGCAATAGGGCTTATATCAAAGTTACAATTGCGGCGAAGTCGATGTAGCAATATGTCGAAACTTGAACCTGAAACGTAATGTTGCATCGCAATAAACCTTTAAGTGATCACGGGTAATTTGCGCGGCGGTGTGGGGGAAATTGCATGAAAACTCTGATGTGCAGATGCAGCAACGGCGCGCCCGGAGACCTGATATGACCGACGCGTCCGGGGGCTCGGCAGTGGAGCATTACGACTATATCGTCATCGGCGCGGGGTCCGCGGGATGCGTGCTGGCCAACCGGCTGTCGGCCGATCCGGCGAACCGGGTGCTGCTGCTCGAAGCCGGCGGCAAGGACTGGTATCCCTGGATCCATATCCCGGTCGGCTATTTCAAGACCATGCACAATCCGCTGACCGACTGGCGCTACAAGACCGAGCCGGATCCCGGTCTCGACGGCCGCTCGATCGACTGGCCGCGCGGCAAGACCCTCGGCGGTTCCAGCGCCATCAACGGCCTGCTCTATGTCCGCGGCCAGCCGCAGGATTTCGACGGCTGGCGCCAGATGGGCAATACCGGCTGGGGCTGGGACGACGTGCTGCCGCTGTTCCGCAAGGCCGAGAACCAGGAACGCGGCGAGGATGAGATGCACGGCGTCGGCGGCCCGCTCTCGGTCTCCGACATGCGCATCCGCCGGCATGTCTGCGACCGCTTCATCGACGCCGCCGTCGAGCTCGGCTTCCCGGCGCGTGACGATTTCAACGGGCTCGAGCAGGAAGGCGCGGGCTATTTCCAGCTCACCACCGTGAACGGCCTGCGCTGCTCGACCGCCGTCGGCTACCTGCGTCCGGCGCGCAACCGCGAGAACCTGACCGTCGAGACCCATGCCCATACCCACCGCATCCTGTTCGACGGCAAACGCGCGTCGGGCGTGCGCTACGATATCAAGGGACGGGTCACGGAAGCGCGCTGCCGGCGGGAGATCGTGCTCTCGGCCGGCGCCATCGGCTCGCCGCAGATCCTGACCCTGTCCGGCATCGGCCCGGGCGAGAAGCTCCAGGATCTCGGCATCGACCCGGTTGCCGCCGCGCGCGATGTCGGCGGCAACCTGCAGGACCACCTGCAGATCCGCATGGTGTTCAAGACCAAGGACCCGATCACGCTGAACGACCAGGTCAACAACCCGTTCAAGAAGATGCTGATGGGTCTCGAATTCATGCTCTACCGGCGCGGGCCGCTGAGCATGGGGGCCAGCCAGGTCTGCGCCTTCGTACGCTCGCGCCCCGAAGTCGCGACCCCTGACATCCAGTTCCATGTCCAGCCGCTCAGCGCCGACAAGCCGGGCCAGGGGCTGCACAAGTTCTCCGCCTTTACCTCCTCGACCTGCCAGCTCCGCCCGGAAAGCCGCGGCGTCATCGACGTGGTCTCCCCCGATCCGCACGATTACCCGAAGATCCACCCCAACTACCTCTCGACCGACACCGACCGGCGGGCGGCCATCGACTGCATGAAGCTGAGCCGGAAATTCGCCGCCACCAACGCGCTCTCCGAGCTGATCTCCGAGGAATGGCTGCCGGGCCCCGATGTGCAGACCGACGAGCAGTACCTCGCCGCGGCGCGGAAGATCGCCCAGACCATCTACCACCCGGTCGGAACCTGCCGCATGGGCACCGACGACCACGCGGTCGTCGACCCGAGGCTCCGGGTGCGGGGTGTCGAGGGGCTGCGCGTCGCCGACGCCTCGATCATGCCGACCATCACCTCGGGCAACACCAACGCCCCGGCCATCATGATCGGCGAGAAAGCCGCCGAGATGATCCTGGAGGATTCCAGGGCCTGACCCTTTCCCGAAACCTGCCCGCCAAAACCGCCCTGCCCCCGCATAGCTCCCGTCACGAGACAGGTGACATGACGGACCGGCAGGGGAGGCAGGCATGCGGCAGTCAGGAAGAATCTCGGGAATATCGGCGCTGGTCGGCAGCATGCTGGCGCTGGCGGGATGTGCGGATACCGGCCCCATGGCATTGCCCGACCGGTCGGACCCGTTTCTCTACCCGGTCCATGGCCAGGTTCGCGACGCGCCCATCTTCGCCCTGGACAGGGTCGTCGCCGGCCTGAAACGCGGCACGGTCATCGCCCATTTCCCGAAGGTCTGGAACAAGAACACCGCCAGCCTGCTGTGCAACCGGGCTTTCGCCCATGACGGCATCCTGACCTGGGGCCGCGGAACCACCCTGCTCGGGAACTGGAGCACCGAGCTTGGCGAGATCTTCCATGAGGTCCTGACGGGGAGGGGCGTGAGCATTGCCGGCGACCCCGCCCGGATGTTCCAGCAATCGGTGTCGGTGAACGCGGCGGAATATCTCGTCGGCGCCAGGATAACCGCCATCAGGGGGAATTTCTGCGAGGCGCATTCCTGGTGGGACGGCCGGCCGATGCGGCGCTACAACGGCGAATTCCATCTCGATGTCGAGTGGGTGATCTATTCCAGCCTGCTGCGCCGCGAGGTGCTCAAGCTGACCACCTTCGGCCGCTCGACGACGGCGAAACCTGTCGCCGACGGCATCGTGCTGACCTTCCACGAAGCCTTCGCCAACGCCACCGAGAACCTGCTGTCGTCGAAGGATTTCGTCGGGCTGGTCACGCGCCGCATCGACCCGGTCGCAAACGCCGGCACCGAGGGCGACGTGCTCGCCTTGCAGAACCTGCCCGCGAGCCGGCGCAGCTTCGCCAGCCAGATGGAACCGATCCTCGAGGCGGTGGTG
>JAVKCR010000463.1:0-8189 GCA_040222645.1 Rhodospirillales bacterium | reverse complement strand
TCCGGCGACCAGAACTGGGTCATCTGCGAGCCCAGCACGCCGTCCATCTTGGCTTCCTGGAGCTTCGGCAGGGCAAGCGCGTCGACCGTGAAGGTCGAGAAGAGCGGCACCGTGCCCTTGAGGCCGGCCTGCTGGTACTGGCGGATGAAGGCCGGACCGGCCGCACCCGGATAGAAGATGAACAGGCCGTCGGCGCCCGACGCCTTCACCTTGGCAAGCTCGGCGGAGAAGTCGAGCTGCGCGTCGGCGCCCCACTTCGTCAGGTCCTTGCCGACGATCTCGCCCTTGAAGGTGCGTTCCACACCGGCGGTCATGTCCTTGCCCGCGGCATAGTTCGGGGCCATCAGGTAGAGTTTCTTGATGCCCTGCTTGTTCAGAACTTCACCCATCGCCATCGGGGTCTGGTCGTTCTGCCAGGAGGTCGAGAAGAAATCCTTGTTGCAGAGCTTGCCCGCGATCTGCGACGGGCCGGCGTTCGACGAGATCAGGAACTTGTCCTCGTCGATCACGGATTTCAGCGAGGCGAGCAACACGTGCGACCAGATATAGCCGCCGACGAAATCCACGTTGTCCGGCTTGACCAGCTTGTCGGTTTTCTGCTTGCCGACATCCGGCTTGAAGGCGTCGTCCTCGACGAGCAGTTCGACCGGCAGGCCGGCCATCTTGCCGCCGATATCTTCCAGCGCGAGGTTGACGGCATCGACCATGTCCTTGCCGATGACGCCGGCCGGGGTGGTGATGGTGGTCACGAAGCCGATCTTGACCTTGTCGGCAGCAACGGCGGATGTCGCCGCCATCGAGGCAGCCGCCGCCAGCATGAGAAGCTTTTTCATTTCCAGTAAGACTCCCTGTTTATCGCCTCCAGTGACGAACCGCCTTGGTCCCGGTTTCTTGGTCGTTTATGGAGCCGGTGATCCGCGACGATCGACCGGAAGCCTACCCGGTTGGGCGTTCGATGCAAGCGGAAGCGGCGGTTTGCGGATGATATTTTAGGTTTCAAACAGTTTTGTGCGCAATGCGCACATCGAAAAGAACAAAACAAGAACTTTTTCGTTGCGGCGGAACACGACCAACGCTAGCATCGGGGCCTGACGGAGGTTGAGGTCATGGACAGGCAGATCACGTTCGGCATGGCAATTCTGGAAGCGCGCAAGCGGAACGGGCTCAGCCAGCGCGAACTGGCCGCCCTGGTCCGTCTCGAGGATGGCCGGGCGATCTCGCCGCAATATCTGAACGACATCGAGCATGACCGGCGCTCGCCGAAGGGCGACCACCTGATCGGCGAGTTCGCCCGCATCCTGGGGGAGAGCGGCGACTATCTCTGTTTCCTGGCCGGTTCGCTGCCGGCGGATATCCGGGGCCGGGCCGCATCCCCGGAACTGGTGGAGCGTTCGATGCGCGCCTTCCGCCGCTCCATCGCCGCTGCGGGGGGACGCGCCTGATGCCCTGGTACGCACCGGATCATACCGGTCGGCTGCCGTCGCGCCCGGTCTTCACCAAGGGCGAGATCGAGAAGATCTGCACGGCGGCCGTCCGCCGCTTTCTCGAGGACATGCACGGCATCGCCCGTTTCCCGCTGGAGACCGAGGACCTCAAGAAGCTGATCGAGCGCGACGTCAGCGATTTCGACGAGTTCGCCGATCTCTCCGCCATCGGGCCGGACGTGGAGGGGTATACCGACTTCTTCCCCGACCGGGCGCCGGCGGTGCGAATCGACCGGCGGCTGTCGGAAAACCCCCGGCGGGAACGCCGGCTGCGCATGACGCTCGCCCATGAATACGCCCATGTCATTCTGCATGCCCCGCTCTGGCGCACCGACGAGGCGCCGGCGCTGCCCGGCCTCGCGATGACCGACACGCCCGCCGGCGGCCGGCATTCCGCCGACTGGATGGAATGGCAGGCGAACTATGCCGCCGGCGCCATCCTGATGCCCTACCGGGCGGTCGCCGATATCGTCGCGGAAGGCGAGAATACCGGCCATGGCGACGCGGACGACCATGACCGGGTGCTGATCGCGCGGCTGACCGACCGCTGCGTGGTGTCCTGGTCGGCGGCAACGGTGCGGCTGCGCCAGCTCGGCGTGCTCCGTCGCCCCCGCTGCGCGACCCGCGGCTGAGACGACGCAGTCATGGGAACGACACCTGATATTGTGGTCCAGAGTACGCAAATCAGCGGATTGCCGTGCAAATCGGCATCGCGACCGGCGGCATTGCGGATGGGTCTCCTGCTGCGCACGCTGTGGTACGGGCTTGCCGCCCGCCGCGCCGTGGCGCTCTCCCGGCCGGTGCGTTTGTGGCCTGCCGGCAGACGCCGCGCCACGGGTCTGCTGCTGGCCCCCGACGGCGAGGCCGTGCCGCTGCTGACCGGCGGCGGTCTTGCCGATCTTCCCTATGGCGCGCTTCGCGCCGACGGGTCATGGTGGCTGCTCTTGCCGGCCGGCGACGCCAGGCTTGCACGCCGATGGCGCCTGCTGTCGGGCGGCAGGGCGGTTGCGATGCGGCCCCGGCCGGTTCGTGGCGGCCGCGGACTGGTTCTTGTCAGGATGGAAGTGGAGAGCGGAGATGAGTGAGATCAAACGATTTGCCGGCGACTGGAAGGGCCGCTGCCGGGCAGTGGCCGCCGACGGCATGGTCTGGGCGGTGGCGACCGCGAAGGAGGCCGGCCCGGATGTCGCGGAGCAGACCCGCGCGACCCTCGCCAAGATCGAAGAAAGCCTCAGGGATGCCGGCACCGACCTGCATCACCTGGTGGAGGCGACGGTCTATCTCACCGACATGGCGAACAAGGCCGTGATGGACGAGGTCTGGTGCGAGATCGTGCCTGAAGACGGCTGGCCCTGCCGCGCCTGCATCGGCGTCGCCCTGGCGCCGGGCGACCTGGTCGAGATCAAGGTCCGCGCGGTGCTGCCCTGACCGGTCCGCGCCTGCTGCCGTTCCCTGACAGCAGGCGGGACTCGCAAAGCGCCCCGGGGCTTCCTATAACCTCGTCATGACATCAGCCGCAGCCCCGATCTTCATTCCGGAACCCCGCCCGACACCGACCGACGGGCCGGCCTTCGAGCTGGTTTCCGACTACAAGCCGGCCGGCGACCAGCCGCAGGCGATCGCCGAGCTGATCGCCGGCGCCAATGGCGGGGAGCGCGACCAGGTGCTGCTCGGCGTTACCGGTTCCGGCAAGACCTACACCATGGCCAACGTGGTCGAGGCGATCCAGCGCCCGACCCTGGTGCTGGCCCCGAACAAGACGCTCGCCGCCCAGCTCTACAGCGAAATGAAGAGTTTCTTCCCGAACAACGCGGTCGAGTATTTCGTCTCCTACTACGACTATTACCAGCCGGAAGCCTACGTTCCACGCACCGACACCTATATCGAGAAGGACGCCTCGATCAACGAGCAGATCGACCGCATGCGCCATTCCGCAACCCGCTCGCTGCTCGAGCGCAAGGACGTGCTGATCGTCTCCTCGGTCTCCTGCATCTACGGTATCGGCGCGGTCGAGACCTATGCCCAGATGACGGTGCCGCTCACGGTCGGCCAGCAGATCGACCGCTCCGAGATCCTGAAGAAATTCGTCACCCTGCAATACAAGCGCAACGACGCCGCCTTCTACCGCAACACCTTCCGGGTGCGCGGCGACGTGATCGAGATCTTCCCGGCCCTTCTCGAGGACCGGGCCTGGCGCATCGACCTGTTCGGCGACGAGATCGAGACCATCCAGGAATTCGACCCGCTGACCGGCGAATCCATGGCCAGCCTCGAGAAGGTCGTGGTCTATCCCGGCAGCCACTACGTCACCCCGCGCCCGACGCTCAACCAGGCCATCGCCCATATCAAGGTTGAACTGAAGGAAAGGCTCGCCGAGCTGGAGGCGAACGGCCGCCTGCTCGAGGCGCAGCGGCTGGAGCAACGCACCCGCTTCGACATCGAGATGATGGAGGCGACCGGCGCCTGCGCCGGCATCGAGAACTATTCCCGCTATCTCACGGGGCGTCCCGCCGGCTTCCCGCCGCCGACCCTGTTCGAGTACCTGCCGGACAACGCGCTGCTGATCGTCGACGAGAGCCACGTCACAGTGCCGCAGATCGGCGGCATGTACCGCGGCGACTTCAACCGCAAATCGACGCTGGCCGAGCATGGCTTCCGGCTGCCTTCCTGCATGGACAACCGCCCGCTGAAGTTCGAGGAATGGGAGCGGATGCGGCCGCAATCGGTGTTCGTCTCGGCCACCCCCGGCCCCTGGGAGATGGAGCGTACCGGCGGTGTCTTCGTCGAGCAGGTGATCCGCCCGACCGGGCTGATCGACCCGGTCTGCATCATCCGTCCCGTCGAGCACCAGGTCGACGATCTGCTGGCCGAATGCCGCGATTGCGCGGCCAGGGGGCAGCGGGTGCTGGTCACCACGCTGACCAAGCGGATGGCAGAGGACCTGACCGAGTACCTGCACGACAACGGCGTGCGGGTGCGCTACCTGCATTCCGACATCGACACGCTGGAACGCATCGAGATCATCCGCGACCTCCGGCTCGGCGCCTTCGACGTGCTGGTCGGCATCAACCTGCTGCGCGAGGGGCTCGACATCCCCGAATGCGCGCTGGTGGCGATCCTCGATGCGGACAAGGAGGGGTTCCTGCGTTCGCGCACCTCGCTGGTGCAGACCATCGGCCGCGCCGCGCGCAATCTCGATGGCCGGGTCATCCTCTATGCCGACAAGATGACGGACTCGCTGGAATACGCCATCAGCGAGACCAATCGCCGGCGCGAGAAGCAGCAGGCCTATAACGAGGAGCACGGCATTACGCCGGAAAGCGTGCGCACGCGGATCTCCGACGTGATCGAAAGCGTCGCCGAGCGGGATTACGTCACGGTCTCGACCGGCGCCTCGGGCAAGACCCACGCCATCGGCGACAACATCAAGACCGTCATTGCCGATATCGAGAAGAAGATGCGCGAGGCCGCGGCCAACCTGGAGTTCGAGGAGGCGGCACGCCTGCGCGACGAGATCCGGCGGCTGGAGGCGATGGAACTCGGCCTCGACAAGCCCGGCATCGCGCCGGCACGGTCGATGGAGAAGACGGTGCCGCGCCGCCGCAAGGGCCATTGACCCGGCCTCACCGGTTCTGCTTTCCAAATGTCCGTACATCGGACGTAATGGAGCGCCGAGCCTGAGCGCATCGAATGTCCGCAAAAACAGAACCAGCCATTCCCGTCGAAGAGATAGCCGACCATGAGCGGTGCAACGCCATCGGCTGGCCTGCGGAGACCGTCGAACACCATTTCGGCTGGAAGCTGCGCTACAATGGCGGGGTGACGCGGCGAGCGAATTCCGTCCTGCCGATAGAGGCGGGTGGCGCCCTGTCGCTGGATGTCCGCATTCTCTCGGCCGAGCATTTCTACCGGAAGCACAATCTCGCGGCCTGCTTCATGATTTCACCGGCGGCACGGCCCGAGGGTCTCGATGCGGCCCTGGAATCGCGCGGCTACCGGGTTGAAGGCGGCTCCCTGGTGCAGGGCGCCGAGATCGCCACCGTGCAGGCTATCCGGGGTTCCGATGCGGAAATCGTGCTGTCCCGCGATCTGACGGATTCATGGCGCGCCGGCTACCTGGAAGGCGAGGGTGCCGACCGGCGCCGGAAGATCACCGGGATCATGCAGCGGATCAGTTCCGCGAAGCGTTTCGCCGTCGCCCTCGAAGGAGACGTTCCGGTCGCGGTCGGTCTCGGATTGCTCATCGATCGCCGGATGATCCTGCTCGGGATGCAGACCAGTCCCTCGCATCGCCGGGCGGGCCATGGTGCGGCCATTGCAAAGGCGCTGGCCGGGTGGGCGGCGGAAAGCGGCGCGACCAGGGCCATCCTGCAGGTCGAGTCCGACAACGACGCCGCGATGGCGCTCTACGCCAAGGCCGGCTACCGGACATTGAACGGCTATCACTACCGCGTGGCGGGTGAATGATCCTGACGGACAACATGCGGGGTGCGCTGTGGATGCTGCTCGGCTCCGCGGCGGCAGCCGGCATGAGCATGGCGATCAAGGCCGTGGGCGCGAGCGGCATCGATTCCTGGCAGATCACCTTCGTCCGCTCGCTCGGCAGCCTGGTCATCGTCCTGCCTTTCATGCTGCGGGAGGGCATCGGCCTGCTCTGGACCCGGCGCTGGCCGCTGCATGTGCTGCGCGGCGCGCTGACGGCGGTCGCCATGCTGTCCGGCTACCATGCCATTACCCAGCTGCCGCTGGCTACCGTTACCGTGCTGTTTTTCTCGACGCCGCTGTTCGTCACCGGTCTTGCCGCGATCGCGCTGCGCGAGCAGGTCGGCTGGCGGCGCTGGTCGGCGACGCTCGTCGGTTTCGCCGGCACCATCATCGTCGTGCGTCCGAGCACGGAAGGCATCGACCCGGCGATGCTGTACGCGCTGTTGGCCGCAATCTGCTTCGCGGTCGGCCTGATCATCACCAAGATCCTGTCGCGGACGGAAACACCGGCGACGATGATGATGTATGTCACCGGCGTCTCCTCGGTCTGCACGCTGCCGGCGGGTGTGTCGGTCTGGATCTGGCCGGAACTACCGCAGATGGCGATGCTGCTGGCCGTCATTCTCTGCGGCACGCTGCGATCCTACGCCGACATCAAGGGTTATGCGGCGGGCGAGGCGAGCGTTGTGGCGCCCTTCACCTATCTGCGGGTGCTGTTCGCGGCGATCGGCGGCTTCCTGCTGTTCGCCGAGGTGCCGGACAACTGGACCTATACCGGAGCCGCCGTGATCATCGCCTCGACGCTCTACATCGCCCAGCGCGAGGCGCGGCTCGGGCGCAAACCCGTCGGCGGTCCCTGACGTCTTTGGCTACTTGGCCTTGCGGTCCATCTCGTCGAGCACCGAACCGACAAGGCGCAGACCCGTATCGAGGGTCTCCGGGATCGCGTCGGCGATGCCGGCCTTGCGCAGTTCGGCGACGGTCGCCTCGTTGGCGCCGCGGGCGAAGACCGGCAGTTCGGGGAAATGGCTGTGGGCTGCCTCCAGCACGCGGATGGCTACCTGCGGCGTGCGCGTCGAGATGACCAGCGCATTCGCCGATCCGGCCTGGGCGGCTTCCAGCACCGAGCCGATGGTGGCGTCGCCGTAGAAGACAGGCTCGCCCCGGCTGCGCGCCTCGCGGATCACCCGCGGCGACATGTCGAGCACGAGATAGGGCAGTTCGCGCGCCTTCAGCAGCCGCGCGACGATGCCGCCGACCTCGCCGTAGCCGACGATGATCGTGTGCCCGGTCATGCCCTCGGTTTCCTCGGCAAGGCTGTCATTGTCGTAGGTGTTGCGGCTTTCCATCTTTTCGAGCCAGCGCACGCCCTGGTTCAGGATCACCGGCGTCAGCGCCATGGAGATGGCCACCGCGATGATCAGGGTCAACGCGACGTCCTGTTCGAGGATGCCGTTCTCGGCGGCCAGCGCGAACAGCACAAAGCCGAACTCGCCGCCCTGGCAGAGATGCGCGCCGACCCGAAGCGCGCGCCATTTCTCGACGCCGAAGGCGCGTCCCAGCCCGTAGATCAGCGCGCCCTTGCCGACCATCAGGGCAATCACCAGGGCCAGCACGATCAGGATCCGGTCGAAAGCGAACAACAGGTCGATCGACATGCCGACCGTCATGAAGAAGAGACCGAGCAGGATACCGCGGAAGGGCTCGATATCGGCGGCCACCTGGTGGCGATACTCGGTCTCGGCGAGCAGCATGCCGGCGAGGAAGGCGCCGAAGGCCAGCGACAGGCCGGCCTGTTCGGTGAAGAAACTGGTGCCCAGCGCCACCAGCAGGACGCTGGCGACGAACAGTTCCGGCGACCGCGCGCCGGCGACGATACGCAGGAGCGGGCTGAGCAGCAGGCGCCCGGCGACCATGATGATGCCGATGGCGACGACCGCCTTGACCGCCGCGAGCCCGAGTTGCGAGGCGAGGTTGGCGTCGAGCGACTGGGTGACGCTCTGGCCGGTGACCTCGATCACCACCAGCAGCGGACTGACGGCGAGGTCCTGCAGCAGCAGGATGGCGACCGCGATTCGTCCCATGGCGCTGCGCGTCTGCTGGCGCTTGCGCAGGGTCTCGATGACGATGGCGGTCGAGGACAGCGCGAGCGCGCCGCCGATCACGGCTGCCGCGACGATGTTGAAGTCGAGCAGCCAGGCGACGAGCCCGATCACCAGC
>JAVKCR010000462.1:0-4215 GCA_040222645.1 Rhodospirillales bacterium | reverse complement strand
CCGATCGACGACCCGATGGAGCTTTTCCCCGTCCACATCACCGACGCCGGAGTCTGACCATGACCCGTCTCACCGACCTCGCATCGACCATCCGCAGCAAGAATGCCGGGGTCAACCAGATCACCTTCGACATCATCTTCCCGGACCGGGAATCCTACGAGCGCGTCGTCGCCGGCGGCGCGATCACGCGCGAAAGCATGTCGAAGCTCTACAACATTCCGGAAAGCCGGATTTCCGATTTCGTGAATTTCGAGGTCGGCAACGCCATCAAGTTCACCATCTACCGCAGCCGCCCCAACGGCAGCCCCGGCGACTGGGACGTGCTCGGCTGCCAGCAATACGGCCCGCTGATCGACTTCGAGGTGCCATGAGTCCCTGCAAGGCGCCGCCGCGTCGCGATGTGGCGGCGCCATTGCACCTCACGCCGGCACGGCCAGCCCGCGTTGCGCCGCCGGCCGCACGAGGCAGCGGGCGAGCCAGGCGGTGACGTTGGGGACATCCTCGAAGCCGACGAGGTCGGCCGCCCCGTAGGTCGCATCCAGCGCGCGCACCCAGGGGAAGGTCGCGATGTCGGCGATGGTGTACTCGTCGCCCATGATGAACTGGCGGCCCTCGAGGCGGCCGTTCAAAACGCCGAGCAGGCGTTTCGTCTCGCCGAGATAGCGTTCCTTCGGGTAGGGGTCCTTCACCTTGTCGGCGGCGAACTTGTGGAAGTGGCCGAGCTGGCCGAACATCGGGCCGACACCGCCCATCTGGAACATCAGCCACTGGATCGTCTCGATCCGCTTCGCCGGGTCGGACGGCAGCAGCTTGCCGGTCTTCTCGGCGAGATAGATCAGGATCGCCCCGGATTCGAACAGCGGCAGCGGTTTGCCGCCCGGCCCGTCGGGGTCGATGATCGCGGGAATCTTGTTGTTCGGGTTCAGCGAGAGGAATTCCGGCGTCATCTGGTCGTTGGTCGCAAACGCGACGCGGTGCGCCTCGTAGGGCAGCCCGAGTTCCTCGAGCGCGATGGAGACCTTGAAGCCGTTCGGCGTGCCCAGCGTGTAGAGCTGGATGCGGTCGGGTTGGGCCGCCGGCCATTTGCGGGCGACGGGAAATTCTTTCGGATCGATCATTGAAAAAAGCCTTCGGGAGATGTGTAAGTTGACCGGACAGTTGGTGCCGCCCGCCGGATAGTCAATGGACGGGCCCGCCCGCGTGACGGAGGAGTGATCCCGCATGACCGCCTATGCCGAAATGACCCGAATCGACGCGGGCGCGGAACAGTCCGTTCTCGTCGATCTGCGCTCCGACACGGTGACCCGCCCCTGCGCGGAGATGCGCGCGGCGATGGCCGAGGCGGTGGTCGGCGACGACGTCTATGGCGAGGACCCGACCGTCAACCTGCTGGAAATGACGGCGGCGAAGATGCTCGGCAAGGAGGCCGCCCTGTTCCTCGCGTCCGGCACCCAGAGCAATCTCTGCGGCGTGCTGGCCCATTGCGGGCGCGGCGACGAGATCCTGATCGGCGACAGCTACCATGTCTACCGCAACGAGGGCGGCGGCGCCTCGGTGCTGGGCGGCGTCGCCTATTGCCCGCTCCCCGCCGCGGCGGACGGCGCGCTCGACCCGCTGGCTATCGCCGCGGCCATCAAGCCGGACGATTCGCACCATTGCGTCAGCCGGCTGTTGTCGCTGGAGGACACCGTCTCCGGCGCCGCGCTGTCGCCGGAACAACTCGCCTCGATGGCGGCGCCCGCCCGCAAGGCCGGGCTCGGGGTGCATATCGACGGCGCGCGGCTGTTCAACGCGGCGGCCGCCTTCGGCCGCCCAATATCCGACTTCGCCGCCATCGCGGACACCGTCTCGATCTGCCTGTCGAAGGGTCTCGGCGCGCCGGTCGGCTCGGTGCTGGTCGGCAAGGCCGACCTTGTCCGCAAGGCGCGGCGCATCCGCAAATCGGTCGGCGGCGGCATGCGCCAGGCCGGGGTTCTGGCCGCGGCCGGCCTGTTCGCACTGACCCGCAACGTGGCGCGGATGACCGACGACCATGCCCGCGCCGCCCGCCTCGCGGACGCGCTGGAAGACCTCGGCGGCATCGTGCGCTCGGTGCGCCGCACCGACACCAACATGCTGTTCGCCGACCTCGCGCCCGGCGCCGGCCCGGCGCTGCGCGATCACCTGCTGGAACGCGGCGTCATCATCGGCGGCGGTGAAACCGTCCGGCTGGTGCTGCACCGGGATATCGACGATGACGGCCTCGACCGGGCGATCGCCGCCTTCCGCGGCTTCCACAACCGGGCCGGCTGATCACATCTCGGAAAAGGCTCCGGTCTTCTCGTCGAGCACCAGCAGCCGCGACGGGCCGATATCGAAATACCAGCCATGCAGGGCAAGCTCCCCCTTCCGCTCGCGCTCCGCGATCCACGGGAAGGTGCGGAGATTGGCCAGCGACATGCGCACCACCTCGCGCTCGACCTCCGGCGCCAGCTCCTCGGTCGTGCTGTGATCGCAGGACACCGCATCGTAGGCCTGCCGCGCCATCGACATCCACTGGGGAATGAATTCGCCGACATCGATCGCCCCGCGCTCGCCCTCGATCAGGGCGCGAACCCCGCCGCACTTGGCATGGCCCATGACGATGACGTTCTGGATACCGAGTCCGTTGATGGCGAATTCCAGCGCCGCGCTGGTGCCGTGCTGGCCGCCGTCCGGGTCGTAGGGCGGCGCGATATTGGCGACGTTGCGGATCAGGAACAGCTCGCCTGGCTCGGCCTGGGTGATCAGCGCGGGATGAACGCGCGAATCGCAGCAGGCGATCATCACCGCCTTCGGCGACTGGCCGATATCGGCAAGTTCGGCAAACAGGGCATGCGTCTCGGCGAATTCCGGCCCCTTGAAGGTCCGGTAACCCTTGCGCATGCGCTCGAGAAAACCATCGTCAGGCATCGCCAGCCTCCATCCGTTCATTGTCCAGGCAGTCTTATGATAGCCCGATCGCAATCGACAAACACTTATCCTCCACCGGCTTCCGGATATCTGCATTGCAGCCGCCGCTATGCCGAACCATGCTGGCCGGCAAGCAACCGCGGCGGCAACGGGAGATGAGCGACTGCCATGACGGAACGTCTTGAGATCGAGGGGGTGCTGAGCCTGCGCCCGGCCGAGGGCGCGCGTGCGCCCGTGGTCTATGACAGCCCGCATAGCGGCGAGGTCATGCCGCCGAGCTTCGCGCCCGTCGCCCCCGCGGCAGCGCTCAGGAGTGGGGTCGACATGTTCGTCGACGAACTGTTCAGCGCCGCGCCGGCGAACGGCTCGCCGCTGCTAGCGGCGCATTTCCCGCGCACCTTCATCGACGCGAACCGCGCCGAGGACGATATCGATCCGGCCCTGATCGACGGCGACTGGACCCGGCCGCTCAACCCGACGAAGAAAAGCGAGAAGGGGTTCGGGCTGTTGCGCACTCTCGCCCTGCCCGGCCAGCCGGTGCATGCCGGGCCGCTGCCGGTCAGCGAGATCGAGAACCGCATCGACAATTACTACCGTCCCTACCATGCCACGCTCCGCCGGGTGCTGGACGAAACCCACGAGATGTTCGGCGCGGTCTGGCATGTCGATTGCCATTCCATGAAGTCGGTCGGCACCAAGATGAACGACGACCCGGGCGCCGCACGTATGGATTTCGTTGTCAGCGACAGCGATGGCCGGACGTCCGAGCCCGACTTCACCCACCTCGTCGCCGATACGCTGCGCGGGGCGGGCTACGAGGTGGGCGTCAACGATCCCTACAAGGGCGCCGCGCTGATCCAGCTCTACAGCGACCCGCCGGCACGCCGCCACAGTGTCCAGATCGAGATCAACCGCCGCCTCTACATGGTCGAGGACGAATTCGTGAAGAACGACGGATTTGCCCAGCTCCGCTACGATCTCGACTATCTGGTCGAAACAATCGCCAGGTGGACACGTTCGCGTCTCTGACCGGACCGGCAACCGGAAACCAGATGCTACCGGCACCGCACGAACCGGGGAGAACCAGCCATGAACTTTGATCAAGGACTTCTCGCCGCTCTGCTGGTCGGGATGTTCGCCCTCTTCCTCTGGGGCAAGCTTCGCTACGACCTCGTTGCCTTCGGCGGGCTGATGCTGACGGTCGCCACCGGTCTCGTGCCCGCCGGTGACGCCTTCATGGGCTTCGGGCATCCGGCGACGATCACCGTCGCCGCGGTTCTGGTG
>JAVKCR010000461.1:0-3644 GCA_040222645.1 Rhodospirillales bacterium | reverse complement strand
CACGCCGGCGTCGCGCATGCCGGCCAGCGCCGCGTCGAGCGACCCGTCGAGATCGATCGCCCGGCAGCCGTCGAGACGGACGGCAGTCGCGAAGCCCTGCTTCACCGCATCGATCGCCGACCAGGCAACGCAGAAATCGGTTGCCAGGCCGACCATGACGAGACGCGAGATTCCCCGGTCGCGGAGGTAGCCGGCAAGCCCGGTCGGGGTTGCGTGGTCGTTCTCGTAGAACGCCGAGTAGGAATCGAGGGCCGGGTTCATCCCCTTGCGCACCACGAGACCGGCATGGGGAACATCGAGATCCGCGTGGAAGGCCGCGCCGGCGGTCGCCTGGACGCAATGGTCCGGCCAGAGTGTCTGGGGACCGTAATCCGCCTCGATCGATCCGAACGGATCCTTGCCGGGATGGCTGGATGCGAAGGAGAAGTGGCCGGCCGGGTGCCAGTCCTGGGTCAGCACCACGTGACGGAATCCGGCGGCCAGCCGGTTGATCACCGGCACGACCTCCTCGCCACCCGGCACGGCGAGCGAACCGCCGCTGCAGAAATCGTTCTGGACGTCGATGACGACGAGGGCTTCGGTATCGGTCGCGGACATCGGCAAGGCTCGCTCAGTTTCGGTTCAGCAGTACCGATCCTCGCGCAATCCGGCGTCCATTGGAAGCGGGCTTCCGGCGAGGTTGCCGAACTTCGAGAGTCTCCATCGGGATATCGGGCAATCGTGTCCTTTTGGCTTCAGCTTGCCTCTTTATGGCTGAATCTGCTGACCATTTCCTGGATGTGGTTCAGGCGTACGGGTTTGGTCAGGTAGCCGTCGAACCCGGCTTCCAGTCCGCGGTCGGCGTCACCGGCCATCGCGTTGGCCGTCAGTGCGACGACCTTGATGCCGGACGTGCGGATATCGGACTTCAGCGCCTTGACGACGGCATAGCCATCAAGTCCGGGAAGGTTGATGTCCAGAAACACAATGTCCGGTCTCTGCGCCCGCGCCATCCTTAGGCCATCGACACCGTTCTCCGCTTCTGTAAGCGAGATGTTGCCGATCAAGTCTGCATAGCTTCTGAACAGTTCGCGGTTGATGTCGTTGTCCTCGACATAGAGCATGGAGACCGTGGCGGACGCTGGTACGCTCGCCGATATGGGCGCCGCACTTTCGTCGTTGTCCTCGATGGCTTCCGAGATGGGCAACTCGATCCAGAACCGGCTGCCCTCGCCTTCCCTGCTTTCGAAATCGATACGCCCGCCCATCAGTCCGACGAAGTTGCGGACCAGGGCGAGACCGATGCCGCTGCCTTCGACCTTGCCATCCTCGGCGCCCATCCGGTTGAATGCCTCGAACGCACCGTGCTGCCTGTCCTCAGGGATTCCGAGTCCGTTGTCTGTCACCGAGATCCTGACCATGTCGTCGGGGGTGGTCGTGCAGCCGAACTCGACCCAGCCATCGGGCCGGTTGTACTTGATGGCGTTGGAGCCGAGATTGATCAGGACCTGTGTCAGCCTTGTCTGGTCGGCTTCGACGTACAGGTCTCCCGGGATGGCTTTCAGTTTGCGGATCTCGATCCCGAGGGATTTGGCAAGCGGCTCCAGTGACGCGATCACCGAGCGGATGATCGACACCACGTTCACGGGTTCGATGGAAACCGAGACCTTGCCGGCCTCGATCTTGCTGAGTTCGAGCACGGAATCCATCAGCCTGAGCAGGTGCTCTCCACTCTTCTTGATGATCTTCTGATAGTCCGCCTGTTTCTCGTTCAACGGCCCGAAATGCTGCGACAGCAGGAGATCGGAGAACCCGAGAATGGAATTCATCGGGGTCCGGAGCTCATGGCTCATCGAGGTGAGGAAGGCGGATTTTGCCCGTGTCGCCTGTTCCGCCATCTCGCGCGCCATTTTCTGCGCTTGCTCGGATGCCTTGATCTCAGTGATATCCAGCAGGATCACGTAGTAGCCCCGAACCTCTTCCTGGTGAATGTCCGGGATGAAACTGACCTGGGCCACACGGGGAACTCCATCGCGGTCCACCATCTCGCGTTCCCATTGCTGAGCCTCGCCCGAGAGAACACCCCGGATCTGTTCCAGGCTGGCATTGTACATTTCTTCACCGAGCAGTTCTCGTGCGTGACGACCCTTCAACCAATCGGGTTCACATCCATACCATTGTTCGTGTGCGGCATTTGAGAAGCGGTTCCGCTGATCCCGATCCCAGTAGGCAATCGGTGACGGTATCGCGTTGAGAATGCTGTTGAGATCACGGAGCGCGGTATCGAGTTCCTCTGTCCGGTCGGCAACGCGTTGTTCCATCTCGCGAAGAAGATTCATCACCTCCTGCTCTGCTCTGAACCTGTCTTCGATATCCGTGTTCGAGCCTATCCATCGCAGCACGTTTCCATTCTCGTCGAGTACCGGTTCGGCAAGGGTGAAGAAGAGGCGATACTGGCCGTCATGGCGCCTGATCCGGAACTCGACGGAGAACGGCGTCAGATTCGTGACGGATCGTTCCCAGGCATCCCGCATCGCCCGGACATCGTCCGGATGCACCTGTTCGACCCACTTGAAACCGAGCTGCTGCTCGGCCGGGATACCGGTATATTCCACCCATTGATGGCTGAGGAAGTCGCATTCGCCTGTCGGATTGCATGTCCAGACAAGGTGAGGCAGGTGATCCGCCATCTCCTGCCAGCGCCGCTCGCTCTCAGACAGGACGCGGATCGCTTCCCGCTGGTTTGTGATATCGACTATTCCGACAATGACAAAATTCGCGCCCGGCACGGTCTTGTCGGAGAACTGCAGATCAACCGGAACTTCGCTGCCATCCATGCGCCGGACGACATGCCCGGAATCAGCATCGACAGGGAGGGCCGGTTCACCGGCGCCCGGGATAACTAGCCTGTCCGAGGAAGCCACCAGGTCAGACAGGGGGCGGCCGACCAGGTCCCTGGATTCGCATCCGAACAGTTGCGTGCTGCGGGTATTGGCGCGGACGATGCGACGGTCGCCGTCAAGCACCAGCAGCGCAAGCGGCGCTCCGTCGACGATCGCCTCGGTCAGTTGCCGGCTGCGTTCACGCAAGAACAGGTTGCGCTGCTGGTTTCGGGCAATCCCGTAGGCTGCCGAAGCGAAGATCAGGCCCGTGATCAGGATAAATATGATGGCGCCATACGGATTCGCAAACTCGTTGCGGGCGAAGAATGGCGGCAGGGGATGATGGTCGATATGCCAGATACGGCCATACATGGGAATATCCAGCGACCCCGCTATCGATGCCCCATCAAATCCGGACGAACTGAAGAATGTCATCTTGCTTCCGGCGTCCGAGATCGAGAAAGCGATCTCGTCACCCCTGATTCCCAGCTGCGCGAGAACTTCGTCGACAACGATCGGGGAATAAGCCCATCCGATGGAGGCCGCCTCCCTTCCTTCGACCGAAGTCAGGTTCGCTCCTTCAGTATAGACCGGCATCAGCAACAGGAACCCGGCATTCTTCTGACCCGACGCCTGCACCAGGGTTATCGGTTCGGTCAGTTGTGCTGCGCCGGAGGAAGCCGCATTCAAGGCCGCGTTGCGCCGGTTCGATTCCGACCCGATATCGAGGCCAGTCGCGCCTTCATTGCCTTCCAGGGGATAGATGTAGCGGATAATGAATCT
>JAVKCR010000460.1:0-7584 GCA_040222645.1 Rhodospirillales bacterium | reverse complement strand
CAATCCCCCACATCCCAACGAGGCAGCAGAACACCAAAACCACCCAACGCGGGGTGGAGCAGCCCGGTAGCTCGTCAGGCTCATAACCTGAAGGTCGCAGGTTCAAATCCTGCCCCCGCAACCATCAAGACCCTACAACCGCCGTCTCCAAAAGAGACGGCGGTTTTAGCTTGTCCACCAGACGCGTAACCCAGGATCGACGCCAGCGCGCCCACCAGAACAACTTCAGGATGGCCGCGCCGCACGCCGGCATGGATCTCGATGCGTTCGATCAGGCTGCGGACGATCTCCGTCGCCTGTACCCGGCTCGCATCGTTCTCCAGCAGGCTCTGCAGTTCGTTGACCTTGCGGCGGTAGAGATCCGGGATGTTGGGGTGGAAGGTGATGGCGGCCTCGATTGTCCGCTCATCCAGCCTGCGTTGGAGGTCGCGCTTGCGGCCCTCGAGGTCCGTCAGTGTTGCGCGGACCGACCCCGGGTCGCCGTCACCGCCGGTGATGAAGTCGAGGCAGCGGGTGATCCCGCTTTCGACGCGGGCCAGTTCCCGGGCGAGGCGTGTCCGCTCCGCCGACCGGCCACCTTCCAGGCGCTTGAGTTCCGCCCGGTAAGCTTCCGCGAACTCCGCGACCATGTCTTCGCGGCCGAGCAGGATCGACTTCAGACCTTCCATGACTCGCTGTTCGAGCAGGCTTGCCTGGATGCCGGCGGGACTGTCGCAGATGCCCTGTTCACGATGGGCGGAACAGGAATAGCGGTTGCGGTTGATGATGGTCATGGCACCACCGCAGGATCCGCAGCGGATGAGGCCCGAGAGCAGGCGCTTCGTGGTCTGCCGCCGGTTGGCAGCCCTGGATCCGTAGCGCGACTTCAGGGCCTGGGCCTGCTGCCAGGTCGCGTCGTCGATGATGCGGAGATGGGGAACGCAATGGACGACCCAGTCGGATTCCGGGTTGAGGCGTGATACCCGCTTGCCGGTCTCCGGGTCCTTCACGAAACGCTGCCGGTTGTAGACGATCCGGCCGAGATAGAGTTCGTTGTTGAGGATGCCGTTGCGGCGCTGCCGGCTGCCGTTGATGGTGGAGGCGTTCCAGTAGCCGCCGCGCGGTGACGGGACGGCTTCCGCATTGAGCGCGGCGGCGATCCGGCGGGGCGGCTGGCCCGCGACATAGTCTTCGAATATGCGCCTGACGATTGCCGCCTGTTCCGGGTCGATCTCGCGTTCGCCGGTGGAGACATTGCCATCTTCATTCAGGCGGCGGATCATGCGGTAGCCATAGCTGTTGCCGCCGGGGATCCTGCCGGCCTCGACGCGTCCCCGCTGACCGCGCCGGGTCTTTGCCGCGAGGTCCTTGAGGAAGAGCGCGTTCATCGTGCCCTTGAGGCCGATATGCAGTTCGCTGATCTCGCCTTCCGCGAGGGTGACGATCCGGCAGCCGGCGTGGGAGAACCGCTTGAAGATGCCGGCGATGTCCTCCTGGTCGCGGCTCAGCCTGTCGAGGGCCTCCGCCAGCACCAGGTCGATGCCGCCCTCCCGGACATGGCCGAGCAGGGCAAGGGCGCCCGGGCGGTTGGCGAGATGGCCGCCGCTCAGGGCCTCGTCACTGTAGATGCCGGCAACCGACCAGCCGGCCCCGACGGCATGCTCCCGGCACAGCCGCACCTGGTCCTCGATCGAGGCCGAGGATTGCAGGTCGCTCGAATAGCGCGCGTAGATCAGGACTCGCTTCATGACATCCTCCGCCGCAGGTTCGACCGGACGGCTTCGCGTTCCTTCGCCAGCAGGGCGGCGAATTGCCGCCCCGCATCGATGCTGTCGGCCCGGATATAATGCTTTTTCGTTGTTCCGAAGTCTGCATGGCCGAGCAGGTCGCGTGCAAGCATCACGTCTTCCGGGCCGGAATGCGCGAGGGTGGTGGCGGCCGCATCACGGAACTGGTGCAGGGTGAGGTCGATGCCGAGTTCTGCGCGGACCCGCTTGCGGACGGCGCAATAGATGGCGTCACCGGAAAGGCCGCCCGGCTTCAGCGAGGCCCAGAGCCGGTCTTGCTTCGCGGCTTCTCTGAAGACCGGCCGGATCACTGCCAGGTAATGCTCGATCGGGGCGGTCAGCAGATCGGGGACAGCGAACTCGATCGGCCGCCGGTTCTTGGTCTCGTCGGCCTCGAAGGCAAGGCACCAGCCGTCTTCCGACCGGAGCAGGTGTTGTCCGATGCGGATCATCGCGATGTTGCGCCGGCGCAGGGGGACGAGGGCCAGCAGGGCGATGAGCAGGCCGTCCCGGTAGTCCAGGCGGGCCTGGTGACGCGAGGTCTCCCACGATTGTCGGGCGCGATCCATCAGGTCGAGGCCGAGGGTGACGAGCCGATCGCTGGAGGGGACGGGCTTGTTGCAGGAATGCGCGTCGGCCTTCAGCCAGAGCCTCTGCTCGACAACGCCTAGCCAACCGAAATCAATACCAGGCGCCATGACGGCAATCGCGTTCCGGAGGTTCTTGATGTAGTTCCAGATACCGCTTGGACTCAGGCTGGTCTCCAGCATGGCAAGGTAGGCCCGCACCCGGTCAGGCGTGATCCGGTCAGCTGGGTGAAGCGTAAATGCTTCCGGCTCCGTGGAGGAAAGGTATCCAATCCAGCGGCCATATCCGGAAACCGTCACCCGGCGGCTGGCGTCCGACCAGTGCGCGGCCGGACCCCGACCGTCGAAGAGATCTCCCTCCGCAATGGCTTCGATCCAAAGTTGGCGGTCGCGCGTCGGCCAGAGCCCGAATGCGAGAACCTTTTGCGCTCTCCGGTTCATGGCTTCTTCCTCCCTTTCCGCTGCCGGTTCTGTTCGACGATCTCGCCGAACACTCGCCCGGCTTCCTTCGTCCGGAGCCCGGCATAGAAGTTGATGGTGGTCTTGAGGTTCTTGTGTCCGAGCAGGCTGGCCGCGAGCATGTAGTTGCCGGGACTGGCATCGAGCGCCGTCTTGGCTGCGAGATGTCGGAACTGGTGGGGCGTCATGTGAATACCGACATGTTCCGCGATGGCTTCGGTGATCTGGGTCGCAAGGGTCGAGGCGGTCTTGGCGGAGCCCGTTGTACCGGGAAACAGGTGATCGGATGCGGCACCCGGCAGGATCGGACGATGCTTCCTGTTATATGCTTCGATCATGCGACCGAGCCGGTCGGTAAGAACCAGTTCGAAGGGCTCGGCATTCTTGGTCTGGTTATGCTCAAGAACGATCCGCCAGTTGCCGCCCCTGCGGTCCGGCGGAAGCAGGTCCTTGCCGATGCGGAGATCGATCAGGTTCCGCATGCGCAGGGGAGCGGAGAGCAGGAACTCGATCGCCAGAGCGATCTGGAAGGTCACCGCGCTGCGCTCGGGGCCGGGACGCTTGCCGGCAAGGCCGACGAGCTTCGTCGGCAGCCCGTAGAGACGCTCGCGGATCGATGGCTCCTCCAGCTTGCGCAGGAGAGCACGGTTCTTGGGCGTCAGTCCTTTGCTGTCCCGGCCGAGTTTGCTGCTGATACCGATCAGTTCGTCGATCCGTTCAGGGGATGCGCGGACGTAATGTCGGGCGACCTGGATGAGTGCCTTGCCGAGATCGCGGATGAACTGGCTGGCCTCGCCGCCGTTCCGGCGGATGAGACTGCGCATGGCATCCTTGACGTTGGCCGGTTCGGTCAGGTTCGCGAGGCCTTGGAGAGCCTTCGGGTCGTGGCCCGCTTGCGTCCAGGCGGTCGCGGCGATGAGGATCTGCTGGCGTCGCAGCCGGATCGAAGACGGCCTCAAGGGCTTAGCGGGCGGATGATCTTCGAACAGGTCGACCCCGGTAAGCCAGCGGAGGTGCTCCTCGAGGTCGGCAGCGAACTCGGATGAAAACGCCTCCGGGTCGAGCGTGCGCGGCGTCGACCGGTAGTTTGGCAGGGTGACGGGCGACAGGCCGGGTACGGTCCGGGACTCAACGAGGCGGTTCCAGGTCCGGGCGGTCGCCCGGTGCAGGCCGCGGATCCTGCGCTCGTCGAGCAGCGTGTCCCGGCGCAGCATCCCGAGGAAACGATCGATGACCGCGTCGTCGACATCGCCGGGCTCGATACCCTCCGCCGAGCAGTAATGTGACAGGCGAGATTGCTGGTTCCGCGCGCCCCTGTCCCCGATCCCGTCATGCAGTGCCTGCCACGCTGCGGTCCGTGCGATCCGCCTCGAGGGCTTCCGGTCGCTGATGCCGAGGGTACGGAAGGCTGCGGTGGCGTTCGACATGACGTTCTGCAGCGTCTTCCTGGCGACACCGGCCAGCATGGGGGATTGCCCGTCCCGGAGGATGCGGATGGCGGCGGGGTCTGCCGGCACCGATTCCGGCGGCCGGCCCAGCATCCGGCAGAGACCGGCGAGGCCGGAGACCAGATCCCGCCGGCGGGTATCGTCGAGGCCGGGCATCCGGCGCAGCCGCTCGATGGCGTCCGCGATGGTCGGGTCAATGAGATCGACCCGCGTCAGGTTGTGAAGATTGATATCGTCTGGCATCGGAAAACCTCCTTCGGATCAGGCCAGGACTCGGGAAGACAGGGCCTCCCGGGGGTGGATATTCGGGAAGACTAGCACAAAGGAATTGGAACAATTGCCGGGGGCGGGTATTCCCGAAAGGTCGTTAACATGTTGAAAAACATGGACATCATTGGACAGGGCGGACATCTCAGGCTGCCCCTCCGGCGGCCCGGCAGCGGACCAGGTAGAGCTCGATATCCTGCGTGGAAATGCGCCACTGGGTGCCGACACGGTGGGCGGCGAGCTGGTCGCGATCGATCAGCCGGCGGACCGTCTTCGTGCTGACATTGAGGTAGGCGGCGGTCTCGGCAATGGTCTTGAGGGGAGGCGGCTTGGCTGTCATGGGTGGGACTCCTGGCAGGGTTGAGGGGTGGGGTCTTCACCGGGTGCTTGTTCCGCCACATGTGCGGCAGCTGCTTCCCGCGCCAGCAGGTGGACGAGGTCCCGCAACGCGTTATCGAGGGGAACGGCGGGCTGCTCAGGGCTGGGAAGGGATGTGATGTCCCGGTTCATGAGACCGGGGATACGACCTGCCTGTGATCCGGGGTAGACCTATACTTCAGGTCTCAGAAACCGCAGAAAACTGCGGCTGTTCGCGGATCAGGGGTGGGGTAGGGGCAGCGAGCCGGCGATCGTGCTGTCGCAACGGAGGGAATCCGGCAGCGGAAAGGTCCAGAAAGCTGCCCTGTCCACAAGCTTGACGCGTCCGATCGGATAGGCCCGGAACATGCGGAGCCCGTTCTCGAGAAACCACTCCGCATTCGCAAGGAAGGGTGGCAGATGCTCGATCCGATCCGGAAATGAACTGGTGTGAGGATACTGCAAAGAATAGACCAAAGAGCACCAGAGCGGCAGAACCGGTAGGTAGGCTTTGAACGCTGCCATGTCGTTCTTGTAGGAAACCGGCAGATGGCCTGTCTGCAGGGCTCTCCGGTAGGCCTCGCCGACCGGCTGTTCGTATGCCGGCAGGCCGCGCTTGATCCGGGCGATCGCGGCGCTCTTGCAGATGGTCATGCCCAGGTTGAACTGCTGGATCAGGTCGCCGAAAATCGCGCTGGCCTTGCTGGCTTTCTTCGCATGCCGGCGGACTTCCAGCATGAAATCCTCGTCGGAAATGACGCCGGCGCGAACCTTCCCGACACCGGTTCCCCGCCGGATCGTCGAGATCATCCGGTTGCGACTGGTAAGATCGTTCGGATGGCACATCGTCGCCAGGACGATGAACACCGCGATCGGGTCGAACGCTCCGTTGGTGGTGATGCTGCGGGTCGGCATTCCCGGAAGCATATCAGCAATGCCGCCGGTTCGATAGCGGGTCCCGGTCGCAGGTGAAAACCATGCCGGCACAAAACCTTCCCTCCCCCTTTCATTGGGGGCGTTGAAGA
Organism: Rhodospirillales bacterium; assembly: GCA_040222645.1. Taxonomy (GTDB): domain Bacteria; phylum Pseudomonadota; class Alphaproteobacteria; order Rhodospirillales; family HT1-32; genus HT1-32. The sequence continues at coordinate 1,675 of JAVKCR010000460.1, read as the reverse complement.
AGCAGTGACACCGCGAAAGGAAACACCGATGGATGGCAGTCACGGCCAGAACGCCATGACGGAGATCGCCCTGGCGCTCGCCATGGGGTTCTTCTGCATCATGATCCTGTCCATGGTGTCCATGGGGGTGTCGCCGGGGACGGGAGATCCGCAAGCCGCCTCTTTCGACAGTGCGGCCCTGGCGCCGTCGCGCGCCGGCGATGCGGTCGATCGTTCCGATGCCGGACAGCCGGCAATCATCATCTACTACAGAGACGCCTACTTCTCCCCGGATATGTCGCCGGTCCGTCCCGAAAGCCTCGGCGCGGCCGGTGAGGTCATTCTCGCTGTCGCGCCGGACCTGTCCATGGCGGAAGCGCTGAAGGCCCGGGCGCCGTTCACGGCGTCCCGCCCGACCCTGTCACTCCTGAGCCCAGCATGGTTGGCGCGTCTCGCGCAGACCACCCCTTGATGGAGATATTCCCATGACCCGAAACAGAACCATTCCCGCCGCCGGCATGGCCCTCGCCCTCGCCCTCGGCTTGTCCTTCCTGTTGTCGTCCGCGGCAGGCGCCACCGTTCCCGACCGCACGGAAGTGCAGCGCATGGTGGTCGAGGAGGCCCTGCGCAACGGCACCGTGCCGCCGGCGCTTGCGCTCGGCGTCGCCAGGGTGGAATCCGGCTTCAGGGCGGGGGTGGAGAGCCACAAGGGCGCGCGCGGCGTGATGCAGATCATGCCGGCGACCGCGAAGGGAGAGTTCGGCGCAGACCCCGATGAACTGTGGGACGCCCGAACCAACATCCGCCTCGGCGTCGCCTACCTCGAACGCCTCTACCGCCTCTACGGCAATCGCTGGGATGCTGCCCTGTCCCACTACAATGGCGGGTCCCTGAAGAACGGCCGTCCCCACGGCTATACCCGGGGCTACGTATCGGACGTCATGGCCTGGGCCCGCCGCTTCGAGCGCGACCGCACGACACTGGCCCTGGCCGCCTCCGGGACCACGTCCGCCTCCGAGGCCCTGCCCGCCGCCCGCCCGGCGGTAACGGAAAGCCGGCCTGCCCCGTACTGGCTGTTCGAGGAGCCGGGGATCGAGCGCGGCTGGCGCGACTACCTGGACACCGCCGATCGATGGCTTAAGGACCCGCAGGGCGCCCGACTGCCGGGGAACGGCGAATTCCGGGATGTCTGGGACAGTGGCGCAGCGCCCGCCTGGACCCCGGTCACCGGCGCCGATGCGCCGTCCGACCGCCAGCGTCGCAGCATCCGGGAGTTCCGCCGCGGCGTCCTCGATCGGATAAACCGGACGCCGGGCCCGACGACACCGGTGACCGGCCGTCCGCCCCGGTTCGGATGAGCATCGGGGCATGCGCCGCCCCTGCTGATTGTAAAACCGGTACGGTCCGTGCATTCTGAATGGCAGGTCGACATCCTCGGGACGGGACAATTGCGATGCGTATGACATGGTTGGCGCTGCTCTGCCTCTGGATACCCCTCACCGTGACGCCAGCGCGTGCGGAGACGCGCGTTGCGCTGGTGATCGGCAATTCGGCTTACGAGCACACGGCGCGTCTTGCGAACCCGCGGAACGATGCGGTGGCGATGGCGTCGACGCTGCGCCGCCTGGGGTTCGATGTTGTCGACGGCTACGACCTCGGCATCGAGGCACTGCGGGAGCTGCTGGCGGGTTTCGGG
>JAVKCR010000459.1:0-11817 GCA_040222645.1 Rhodospirillales bacterium | reverse complement strand
GACCAGACCGGTACCGTGACCTTCACCTCGATCCGTCACGTCCAGCCGCTTTCGCTTGTCCGGGCCGCTCTGGGCCAGGGCATCCCGGCGCATGCGCAATCTCCAGCGCCCGGCGCCGCGATCCCCGATGTCGGCACGACGGACACGACCATGAACGCCTATCCGGTCGCGGTGCTGCAGGCGCTCGACAAGGTCACGGGGCGTATTTCGACCCTGGAAACGCCGGTCGGCGAACGTGCGGCGTTCGGCACCCTGACCATTGTGCCGCGTGCCTGCATGAAGCGCCCGCCGGAAGAACTGCCGGAAAGCGCCGCCTTCCTTGAGATCGATGACGAACCGCCGGCTGGCAGCCTGCGCCGCGTCTTCACCGGCTGGATGTTTGCCTCATCGCCGGCGGTCTCGGCGATGGAGCATCCGGTGTTCGATGTCTGGGTGAAGGATTGCGTGCGTCCGCCGGAACCGGAAGAGAAGCCCGCGGCTCAGTAGTCCGCCGGGCAGTCGAGATAGGCCAGCGGGTCCTCCAGGTTGCGGGGGAACGAGGCCCGGTTCTCCATCGCGTCCCCCAGCATGCGCAGGTAGTTGCGCCGTGGAATCTCAACGACGCCGAAGCGCGCGAGATGCGAGGTGACGAACTGGGTATCGAGGAGGCTGTAGCCGCCTGCACGCAGGCGAGCGACGAGATGACAGAGCGCGACCTTGCTGGCCCCGGTTTCGCGGGAAAACATGCTTTCGCCGAAGAAGGCGGCGCCGAGCGAGACTCCGTACAGTCCGCCGACCAGTTCATCGCCTTGCCAGCATTCCACCGAATGCGCGCAATTGATGGCGAACAGTTCTGAGTAGAGCCGGACGATTTCCTCGTTGATCCAGGTGTCCGGGCGCTCCTCGGTGGGTTCCGCGCAGCGCCGGATGACGTCTTCGAAAGCGGAATCGCAGGTTACCCGGAAATCACCGCGCCGCAGCACCCGGCGCAGTTTTTTCGGAATATGGAAGGCATCCAGCGGCAGGATGACGCGCATGTCCGGGTCGACCCAGTACAACGTCGGTTCGCTGCGGGTTTCCGCCATCGGCAAGATGCCGGCCGCTTAGGCGCGCAAAAGTATTTCAGCCGTGAGCTGGGACATGGCGACAGTCTAGCGCAGTCCCGCGCTCAGGTGAATGCCCTCCTGAGTTGCCGGTCCGGCTTGTCAGTCCTCGGTCCCGCCCTGGACGCGCTGGGCAAGGGCGGCCGCCATGAAGGCGTCGATGTCGCCATCCAGCACGGCCTGGGTGTTCGACGTCTCCACGGACGTGCGGAGGTCCTTCACCATCTGGTAGGGCTGCAGCACGTAGGAGCGGATCTGGTGACCCCAGCCGATGTCGGACTTGGTGTCTTCGATCGCCTGCGATTCCGCCTCGCGTCGTTGCAGTTCCGCTTCGTAGAGCCGGGCCTTGAGCATTTCCATCGCGGCGGCCTTGTTCTTGTGCTGCGACCGGTCGTTCTGGCACTGCACGACGATGCCCGAGGGAAGGTGGGTGATACGCACGGCGGAATCGGTCCGGTTGACGTGCTGGCCGCCGGCGCCGGAGGCGCGGTAGGTGTCGATGCGCAGGTCTTTTTCCTGGATGTCGATCTCGATCCGGTCATCGATCACCGGGTAGACCCAGACGCTGGCGAAGCTGGTGTGACGCCGGGCCGATGAATCGTAGGGGCTGATGCGCACCAGCCGATGCACGCCGCTCTCGGTTTTCAGCCAGCCATAGGCGTTGGCCCCGCGGATGACGACGGTCGCCGACTTGATGCCGGCCTCTTCGCCCGGGCTTTCTTCTAGATACTCGGTCTTGCAGCCATGTTTTTCCGCCCAGCGCAGATACATGCGCAGCAGCATCTCGCCCCAGTCCTGGGCTTCGGTGCCGCCGGCGCCGGCATGCACTTCGAGATAGCAATCGTTGCCGTCGGCCTCGCCGGAAAGCAATGTCTCCAGGCGTTTCAGTTCGGCGGTTTCGCGCAGCGCGGCAAGCGATGAGGCGGCATCCTCGACAACACCCTCGTCGCCCTCGGCTTCGGCGAGCTCGATCAGGTCGCAGAGGTCGGTCAGATCGCTGGACAGCGTGTCAACCGATCCCACCAGCGCATCCAGCCGGTTGCGGTCGCGCATGATGGTCTGGGCCTTGTCCGGATCGTTCCAGAGATCGGGGTCTTCGGCGAGAGCGTTCAGTTCGTCGAGTTTTGTTCGGGCGTCATCCTTGTCAAAGACGCCCCCTCAGCAGTTCCAGTGACTGCTCGATGGAATTGACGATGGTCTGCAGCTCGGCGCGCATTTCAGTCTCCCGTGAATATCGGGCGGGATTGTCGTTGCGGGGCGGGTCATGTCAACCGCCGTGATCGATCACGCGGCGCGTGGACTCGTTCGGTTGCTCGGCATGAATACCGTCGCGGTTGTTCCGATGCCGACCTTGCTGTCGAGTTTCAGCCGACCGCCATGCAGTTCGGCGAGATGCTTGCAGATCGCGAGGCCGAGCCCGGTCCCCGGATGGGTGATTTCGGCCGCCGCACGCGCCTGGCCGAAGGGCTCGAGAACATGGTCGAGATCTTCCTCGGCGATGCCGATGCCGGTATCCGAAACGCTGAAGAACAGTATCCCGTCGGAAAGACCCGCGGTGACGGTTATGGATCCGCCGATTCCGGTGTACTTGATGGCATTCGACAAGATGTTCAGCAATATCTGCCGAACGAGGCGCGAATCCGCGACAAGCGGCGGCAGGTCTCGCGGCGCGTCGATCCGGATGGAATGCTGCCGCGCGGCGGCGAGTGGCCGGATCATCGAGACGCTTTCACCGATCAGATCCGGCAGGTTGATTCGATCATCCTCGACCCGGGTTTCACCGGCCTCGATTCGCGACAGGTCGAGAATGTCGTTGATGACGCTCAGAAGGTGAGTGGCGGATGAAAGGATATCGCCGGAATATTCGTTGTATTTCGGACTCGTATGCGGTCCGAAAATCTCGAGGCTGAGGCTTTCGGCGAAACCGATGATCGAGTTCAGCGGGGTCCGGAGTTCGTGGCTCATGTTCGCCAGGAACTCGGACTTCACGCGGTTCGCCTGTTGCGCGTCGAACAGGGCGGCATTGCGTTGCTGTTCGGCCAGTTTCTGTTCGGTGATATCCCGGCCGACGGCCTGCACTTCCAGCAGCCGGCCATGCTCGTCGAACAGGCCGCGCTTCGACCATTGAATCCAGATCGTGCGACCGGTCTGATCGGTCATATGGGTCTCGATCCGGGCCACCGGACTGTCAGGCGTCAGCCGATGGTGGAGTTCCATCATGTCGTCCAGTTCCTGCCGATTCATGCCGTCATAGGCGGACTGACCGATAATTTCTTCGCGCTTCTGGTTCTTGAACCGGCAATAGGCGTCGTTGACGAAGGTTCGTATCCCGTCTGCGGAATAACGGCTGACCAGTTCCGTCTGGTCCTCGACGATGGCATGGTAGCGGGCGGCGGTCTCCCTGATCTCGCGGTCGCTCATCAGATACTGAAGAACGGCGGATGCACGGATCGCGGCGATCTCGATGACACGGCGCACCAGCTTCTCGTTCGAGAATGGGGCGCGGCTCATCACCACGAGCAATCCGATGGGAAGGTCATCGATCGACCGGAGAGGAGCGCCGGCATACGATTCAACCGAGAGGTCCCGAAGCATCAGATCCTCGGGAAACATGTCTGCGACGCCGCTGCAGTAGGTTTTCGTCATGCAATCGAGCACAACCTCGCAAGGTGTACCGCCCAGCTTATACCGGGTGTTCGCGACAGGTTTTCCGTCGATAACCACTGACAAGGTATCAATATCGGACCTGGTGACGGGATCGAGCCGTCCGATGATGGCTATGTCGATCGGGAGGATTCTCGAAATCTCCAGCAACAGCCGTTCGAAGAAATCTTCGCTGTCCGCGCTGAACTCGCGGGCCATGAAGGCAAGCAATCGGTCAATTGAGTCGGATTCGTTGTTCAAGTCGACAAGGCCCGTCGTACGGAAGTCAGAATGAAGGGACATCCTGAAGCTTTCTGAAACTAGTCCGTTGTGGGTCCGGAGCGTCCGGACTCATCCATGAATGCCAAGGCTAACGGGATTCTGGATATTGGACTATTCGTAATAACCCTAACTCAGTACAACCCGCCGGCAGAAGGCCGCGGCGCGGTTGGGCGCTGGATTCCCTGTCCGGGATCACTCGGGTTGTCACCTGAGATTTCCGTCTGGATACCGCTGATGAGGAGGCTTTCATCCTCGGTGGGCGAGGTGCCCGGCTTGAAGGCTTCCAGGATCACGTTCTGGTCGCCCGGTCCGGCAATGCGGCCGGTCTTGCCATCGATGCGGACGAGGCGAATGCCCGGTGGAACGCGGAAGGGAGTGCCGGGCTGGCCTTCCAGCGCATCACGCATGAAATCACGGAAGATCGGGACGGCGACGGCGGAACCGGCCTCGCTGCGGCCGAGCGATGACGGCTCGTCGAACCCTGTATAGACGCCGACCGCAAGATCGGGTGAGAAACCAACGAACCAGGCGTCGATGAAATCGTTGGTTGTCCCCGTCTTGCCGCCGATCGGCTTGCCGATTTCACGGATCTTGACCCCGGTGCCGCGTTCGACGACCCCGTGCAGCATGGAAACGATCTGGTAGGCGCTTTCCGGCGAAGTGACCTGCTCGCGGGTGTCCGGCAGGCGGGGCGGGACCATTCCTTCCTGCCATGCGCCGGCCTGGCAGCCCGTGCAGTCACGGTTGTCGTGGCGGAAGACGATCTTGCCGTTACGGTCCTGGATCCGGTCGATCAGATTCGGCGTGATCCGCTTGCCGCCATTGACCAGCATCGCGTAGCCGGTGGTCATCTGCATCAGCGTCGTCTCGACCGAGCCGAGGGAGGCGGACAGCGTCTCCTGCATGTCCCTGACACGCCGAAGCGCTTGGCCGTTTCCGCGACCACGTCCATGCCCAGCGTCTGGGCTAGGCGGACGGTCATTAGGTTACGCGACTTCTCGATCCCGAGCCGCATGGTTGACGGACCGTAGAACTGGTTCGAGTAGTTGGCCGGCTTCCACTTGCCGAGACCGGCGCCCTGGTCGATCACGAAGGGGGCGTCGAGAATGCGCGTCGCCGGCGTGAAACCATGCTCGAGCGCCGCCAGGTAGACGAACGGCTTGAAGGCGGAACCGGGCTGGCGCAGCGCCTGGGTGACACGGTTGAACTGGCTGCGGGCAAAAGAGAACCCGCCGGCCATGGCCAGCACGCGGCCGGTATGCGGGTCGATCGCGACAAGACCGCCATCGACCTTCGGCACCTGTTGCAGGGCATAGCTGCCCTCGGGATATTCCTTGCCGTCGTCATCCTTCTCAACCGGTTCGACCGCGATGATATCGCCGACCGCCAGCACATCGCCGGGCGTCTTGATCGCCGGGCCGCGGCGGTTCTCGTCGATGTATTTGCGGGCCCATCTCAGTTCGGCAAGCGGTATCGTGCCGTGCGTTCCGTCCTCGATGCCGATCGCGGCGAACTTGTCATCGAGGCCGAGAACCACCGCCCGTTTCCAGGGAGCGAGCCAAGGCGCAGGTTCGATAGCGTCGAGCTGGCGCTTCCAGTCACCGGCGACCGTTTCCAGCCGCATCTCGGCGCCGCGCCAGCCATGGCGGCGGTCATATTCAACGAGCCCGTTCCGCAGGGATTGCCGCGCGATGGATTGCAGGCCGGGGTCGAGCGTGGTGTGGACGGCGAGGCCACCCTCGTAGAGACCGCTCTCGCCGTAACGGTCCATGAGCTCACGGCGGACTTCCTCGGCGAAGAAAGCTGCATCGAATATGCTGTTGCCGCTGCGCTCTGCCACATCGATCGGCTGCAGTGATGCACGCTCGGCCTCGGATTTCGTAATAAACCCGTCATCCTGCATCCGCCCGATGACATAGTCGCGCCGCTGCATCGCGGCGACGGGCTTGCGGATCGGATGATAATTGTTCGGCGCCTTCGGCAGGCCGGCAAGGAACGCCGCGTCCGCGAGGCTGAGCTCGTCGAGCGACTTGTCGAAATAGTTCAGCGCGGCGGCGGCGACGCCGTAAGATCCGAAGCCAAGATAGATCTCGTTGAGATAAAGTTCGAGGATATGCGCCTTCGTGAAGGCCTTTTCGATCCGGATGGCGAGGATCGCCTCCTTGATCTTGCGCTCGAGAGAGGTCTCGTTGGTCAGCAGGAAGTTCTTCGCGACCTGCTGCGTGATGGTCGAGGCGCCGACCGGCCGCCGGCCGCTTCCGAGGTTCCTGACGTTGGTGACGACGGCGCGAGCGATGCCGATCACGTCGACACCGAAATGCTCGTAGAAATGCTGGTCCTCGGCGGAGATGAAGGCCTGTTTGACGACATCGGGAATCGCCTCGATCGGCACGAAGGAGCGCTGCTGCTTCGCGAATTCGGCGATGAGCTGGCCATTGCCGGCGAGCACGCGCGTCATGATCGGCGGTTCGTAGTCGGCGAGCTGGCGATAGTCCGGCAGCCCCTTGCCATAATGCAGGAAAACGGCGAAGGCGCCACCGATGCCGATGATGCCGAGCAGGCAGAAGAGGCCGAGCGAGTAGGCTAGAAAGCGTTTCATCAAGTCAGCTTATGTCGTTGCATGGATCCGCTTAAGCGAAAACTGTGGCAAGTAAAGGGCGTGTGATCTTGTAACATTCCGAGCCTGCAACGGCACACGATTGTTCTGTTCTACATAGGGTAGCTGCGAGAATAACCCGGGAGATCAGCGCTGGGCGAGGGCTTCGGTATGAAACCAGTCGTCGATCGCGGTGACGATGGCGCCCGCCACCTTCCGATGATGATTGCGCGAGAGCAGCAGCTTCTCGTCCGCCCGGTTCGAGATATGGCCGAGTTCGATCAGCACCGAAGGAATGTCCGGCGCCGTCAGCACCGCAAAGCCGGCATAGCGATGCGATCGCTGTACCATCTGGGTTGCCGAGGCGAGCTTTTCGACGAGGCCGTTCGCGAAACGCTTGGAATAATCCATTGTTTCGCGCCGCGCGAGATCGATAAGGATGTTGGCGACCTCGGTATCCTCGACGTTCAGGTCGATACCGCCGATCAGGTCGGCCTTGTTTTCCTTTGCGGCGAGCGCATCGGCTTCCTTGTCCGACGCCTTTTCCGAGAGCGTGTAGATCGACGCGCCCCGGGCCGACTGGTTGGCCGATGCGTCTGCATGGACGGACAGGAACAGGTCCGCGTTGTGCTTGCGGGCGAACTGCACGCGGTCCCGCAGCCGGATGAAGACGTCGTCATCGCGTGTCAGGATGGCATTGTAGCGCCCGGTCTCGTTCAGCGCGTCGCGCAGACGGCGTGCGAATGACAATACGATATGCTTCTCGTAGCGGCGCCCGACGCTGATGGCACCGGGATCCTTGCCGCCATGCCCCGGATCGATGACGACGATTTTCCGGGAAGGCTTCTTTTTCGGTACCGGCACGCCTTCGACATCGTCCTGCCGGTTTCCCGCAACGAATTGCTCACGCGAGGTTTCCGCGAGATCGATCACGAGGCGGTGCTGGGCGGCGCCGCTCGGGGGCAGGATGAAGGTGCGCTTCACTTCCGCCGGGCGATTGAGGTCGACCACCAGCCGAACGCCGCCATTCGAACGAACGCCGAAGCGCAGCGAATCGATCAGTCCGGTAGTCTTGCGATGCCGTGTGGCATCCTCCAGCCATTCGGCGTCTTCCAGGTCGACGACGACCCGGTAGGGGTTGTTGAGGGTGAAGAGCTGGTACTTCACGGTGTCGCTGAGGTCTATGACCAGGCGCGTCATCCCGGCGTTCTGTCCCGTGCGGATGGCGAGCGCAACCGTGTTCGCGGCCTCGGCGGCCGTTGCCGCGAGAACCGTCACGATCAGGCCGGCAGTGGCAAATAGGCGCAGAAATCCCTGCATGTCTTCCCGTTACTGAACCAAGTTCGACTCAAGCTATATACAATGGCAGTTAAATCTTTGTAAGTCTTTCGCATTGTCTCGGAAATCTTCAACCTGACGGCGGCGGAAGACAGCCCGAACGGGCCCATTCACGGGGTGTAAGCTTTTTCATTGTCGTTCTGTTGACGCGCGTCTATTTTGCGGAATCAGTTCCGGGTGATGCGCGAACCGGCACGGTCTCTCACGACCGCCTCCCGATCGCGCAGGGCATTGCCAGCCCGGAGCCGTCGCGAGTGTGCCGGCGTGCACAACGTCCGACTGCCCGGTCCGTCCGGCGCGTCAGGGCGACGTCCGGTGCTCAAACAGTTTTTTGACAGGGGCGGGACGCAAAGTCCGTTCGCATCAATGAAGACGTATACTGAAGCATATCAAATCTTCTGTACCGCTTCTCTTGCGGCCGCAATCGGCGTTCCCCCGACATACAGGACGCGCCGTACATCGACGACCGAGGTCGCGATGCCACGTGCGCTCAGGAGAACTAACCTTAATGGCCAAGCGTATGCTGATAGACGCGACCCACCCGGAAGAAACCCGGGTAGTCGTGGTGAATGGAACCAAGCTCGAGGAATTTGATGTCGAAGCCGCATCCAAGCGGCAACTGAAAGGAAATATCTACCTAGCCAAGGTAACCCGGGTCGAACCGTCGCTTCAGGCGGCGTTCGTCGATTACGGCGGGAATCGCCACGGCTTCCTTGCTTTCAGCGAAATCCATCCCGACTATTACCAGATTCCGGTTGCCGACCGCGAGGCGCTGCTGGAAGCCGATCAGTCGGTCGAGGCGGAAGAAATTCCCGCCAATAGCCATGCCATCGATGACGGCGAGGTGGAGAACATCGACATCGTTGGCGGCGACGACACCGACGAGATCGAGATTGAATCGGAAAAGCGCCGTACCCGGCATATCCGCTCCTACAAGATCCAGGAAGTCATCAAGCGCCGGCAGATCCTGCTGGTGCAGGTCGTGAAGGAAGAGCGGGGCAACAAGGGTGCCGCGCTTACCACCTACCTGTCGCTCGCCGGCCGCTACGGCGTCCTGATGCCGAACACCTCCCGGGGTGGTGGCATCTCGCGCAAGATTACCAACGCCGCGGACCGCAAGCGTCTCAAGTCGATCGTTTCCGACCTCGAGATGCCGGAGGGCATGGCGGTCATCATTCGCACTGCCGGTGCCGAGCGTACCAAGGCGGAAATCCGCCGCGATTGCGACTACCTGCTGCGTACCTGGGACGAAGTCCGTGAACTGACCTTGAAATCGACGGCACCGACGCTGGTCTACGAGGAAGGTTCGCTGATCAAGCGCTCCCTGCGTGATGTCTATTCCAAGGATATCGACGAGGTCGTCGTCGAAGGTGACGATGGCTACAAGAACGCCAAGGACTTCATGAAGACCCTCATGCCGAGCCACGCCAAGAAGGTGAAGCGCTACGGCAAGGAGGAGGCAATTCCGCTATTCCAGCGATTCCAGATCGAATCACAGCTCGATTCGATGCACCAGCCCACGGTGCAGCTGAAATCGGGCGGCTATATCGTGATCAATCCGACGGAAGCGCTGGTCTCGATCGACGTCAACTCCGGCCGCTCCACGCGGGAGCGGAATATCGAGGAAACGGCGCTGCGCACCAACGTCGAGGCCGCGGAAGAGATCGCCCGCCAGCTTCGCCTGCGTGACCTGTCCGGGCTGATCGTGATCGACTTCATCGATATGGAGGAGAACCGCAACCAGCACACCGTCGAGCGCAAGCTCAAGGATGCCATGCGGCATGACCGCGCACGCATCCAGATCGGGCGGATCAGCGTCTTCGGATTGCTGGAACTGTCCCGGCAGCGCCTGCGGCCGAGCTTCCTTGAAACCTCGTCGGCGGTCTGCCCGCATTGTGGCGGCAGCGGACATGTCCGGACCATCGATTCGACCGCGCTGCAGATGCTGCGGGTACTCGAGGAAGAGGGCATGAAGCGGCGTGCTTCAGATATCACCATCACCATGCCGACGATCGTAGCCCTGTTCCTGCTGAACCAGAAGCGGGCGGCGATCGGCGAGATCGAAGCCCGCTACGGCATTTCGGTCACCGTTCTCGGCGATGACAGCCTGATCGCGCCGGATCACCGGATCGACCGCGCCCGGGGAAGTGCTGCCGGGGCGGGCGCCGGAACCGTCGCTCGTCCGGAAGAGGTCGAGAGCGAAGAGGAAGAACCTCGCAGCGAATCCTCGGATGACGGCAAACAGCGTCCCCGCCGCCGCCGCCGCCGCGGTGGCCGTCAGAACCAGGAAGCGGATGCCGGTCAGTCGAATGCCGACATCAACGTGCCGGTCGAAAGTGACGACGAGGACGACGACGATACCGATTCTGACGCCGAGGAACGCACCACGGAAACCGCCGATGGCGAGGAACGTCCCCGCAAGCGCCGCCGTCGCGGCCGCCGGGGCGGTCGCCGCCGCCCTCGTCGCGATGAGGAAGAAGGCACGTCCGCCGAAGCCTCAGATGGCGACAGCGACGATTCCGAGGACCAGGGTGAAGCGGCGACCGGAGAGGAGCCGGAAGGTTCCGGTCAGGCCGAGGGCGGAACAGACGAGCCGGCAGAAATCGCCGGCGCCGATGTGACGGATACGGACTCTGCGGAAGAGGAGGCGCCAAAGAAGCGTCGCCGGTCGCGGAGCCGGAAGAAAAAGACTGACGGCGATACGCCGGATGCGGCCGTGACGGCGGATGCCGAGGCCGGCCAGGCGGCTGAAGAGGCGCCTGCCGACGTTCCGGCGGAGGCATCGGCTGAAGCCGAAGCCTCAAGCGAAACTGCGGACGCAGAACCGGCCCCTGAAAAGCCCAAGCGGAAGCGGGCGCCGAGGAAGAAACCTGCTGCGAAGAAGGCGGATTCTGAACCGGTGGCGGAAGTCGAGAAACCGGCCGAAGAATCGGCGCCGGAGCCTGCTCCCGAAGCGGCTGCGGAAGTTATATCGGCCAATGCTGCCCCGGCTGAGACCGCGGAAGAACCGTCGGACGAGGATACTGCGGATACGGCTCCGGTCGAAATCGGCGAGGTGATCACGGTCGGTGACGACGAGGATGATCGTCCTAAGCGTCGCGGCTGGTGGAACCGGATGGTCGGCAAGTAGTTCAGGACCGCCAGGCAGTCCCAGGCATGAATCCGGCGCCGTCTCTGTTGAGGCGGCGCCGATTCCATTCCAGGGATATCAGCGCAGCCAGTCCTTCAGCCTGACACAGGCCTCGCGCATCGTGTCTCCATCGCCTGCATAGCTGAACCTGACGAAGCCATCGCCGCGCTGTGGATCGAAATCGTTGCCCGGGGTGATCGCGATCCCGGTTTCATTCAGCAGCCTGCGGCAGAAATCCGCCGCGTTGTTGGTGATCCGGCTGACATTTGCATAGACGTAGAACGCGCCGTCCGGCGGGGCGATCTCGGTCAGTCCGGCTTCCGGCAACCCCTGCAGCAGGATATCTCGGTTGGCGGCGTAGCGCCGTACATTGCCGTCCAGTTCTTCCCGGCAGTCGAAGGCCGCAACGGCGGCAATCTGCGACAGGGTCGGTGGCGAGATGAAGAAATTCTGCGCCAGGCATTCCGAGGAGCGCACCAGTTCGGGCGGCAGGATCATCCAGCCAAGCCGCCAGCCGGTCATCGAGAAGTATTTCGAGAAACTGTTGATGATGATCGCTTCATCGCTGACATCGAGGGCGGTCACCGCTGGCGCGCCGTAGGCGATGCCGTGATAGATCTCGTCCGAGACCAGCCGGATGCCTGAGGTTCGGCAATAGTCGCAGAGAGCCTTGAGTTCTGCAGCCCCCAGGATCGTGCCGGTCGGGTTGGATGGGCTGGCGACGATCAGCCCGTCGAGTTTCCGGC
>JAVKCR010000458.1:0-4287 GCA_040222645.1 Rhodospirillales bacterium | reverse complement strand
CGTTCGGCGAGCGCCGGTCAGGAACGCTCGACCGCTTTCGCGGCTTCATCGATGGCGGCGGCGATGGTCTCGATGGAAGCAGCATCGACCGGGTCGCGTTCGAGGCGCAGCCGGAGCGCGGTCTTGAGGTTCTCCATCGCGCGGATCACCGGCGGCGGGGTCTCACCGCGAACCTGCGGCGCGCTGCGGGCCAGCAGCGCATCGGCGGCATCGCGGTTGGCTTCCAGGTAGGCATTGCCCGCTTCGGTGGGGCGGTAGCGCTTGCGGTTGTTCTCGACGACCTCGATCGAGGCGTAGCCCATGTCCTCGAGCCAGGCGAGGGTCGGGTAGATCACGCCGGGGCTCGGGCTGTAGGAACCGGCGAAGCGCTCCTCGATCTGCTTGATGATCTCGTAGCCGTGGCTCGGCTCCCCGGCGATCATCGCCAGCACCAGCAGGCGAAGCTCGCCGTAATCGAACAGCCGCCCGCCGCGCCGGCCGCCTTGGCGCCCGCCGCGGCCCCTGCCGCCGTCGCCGCGTCCCCGGCGAATTTCGCCGTTTGAATGATCGTGTCCGTGTCTCATGTATGTCGTCCTTTCCTGTATTGTCGACATGCACGATATATATCTCGATATATCGTATTTCAAGATATATCGAGATATGTTTCATAATGCCTCTCCGGACAGGGAAGCGGCGGGTTCTAGCGGGTGACTTCGACCTGGTAGCGCGAGCCGTCCGGGTTGATGCCGGTGCAGATCGTCTTGCCGTTGGCGGCAGGCTTGCAGTCGGTCACGGAGGGGGCGTAGACGCTGCCGTCGCCGCAGGCGACGGGACCGGTCTCGGTGATGCGCAGCCCGCCGTCCGGCGTCCGCGTCGCCGAGGCACCGCCGCGGCATTCCGTGCCGTCGCCCTGGCGGATGATCACCTCGCCCTGGCCCTGGTCGTCGAAATCGTAGCGCTGGTCGAGCGGCCGGCCGGTCTTCTCGTCAACCAGCCCGCCGTCGGATTTCCAGGTTCCCTGCATGAAACCGACCCCGCCATTGCCGGCATTCGGGGATCCGGCCGGCGGCACTTCCAATGGCTGGCCGTTGTCGCCGGGCTGATCCTGCGGCTGGTCCTGCGGCGGCTGGTTTCCGGGATCGTCCGGTTGCGGCTGATCCTGGGGTTGATCCGGCTGTGGCTGGTCCTGCGGCGGTTCGGGTTGTGGCTGCTCCGGCTGGTCCTGCGGCTGGTCGGGCGCCGGCGGTTCCTGCGGCGTCTCCGGTTCGGTCGGCTGGTCCGGAACGGGTGGCGTTTCGCCCTCGCCGGGTGCGGGCTGGTCCGGCGTCGGCGGGATCTCGGGTTCACCGGGTTCCGTTCCCGGCAGCGGCTGGTCGCCGGGCTGGGGCTGGTCGCCGGGCAGCGTGCCCTCGCCAGTTCCCGGCGGGACGATGGTGCCGTCGGGGGCGGGCACCAGCACGCCGTCAGGCCCCGGCACCAGGATCTCGCCATTCGGGCCACGGAGGATTTCCGGCTCCACCGGCCGGTCCGGGTCGTCCGGATTCGCGGGGTCGATCTCCTCGGTACGGCGGTCGTCGATGAAGGGCAAATCGTCCGGCAACTGGCCGCAATAGCGCAAGATCCAGGCCAGCAGCGCCAGCAGGAGCAGTACCATGAGCAGCCAGAGCAGCCAGCGCCACCAGGGCCGGGAGGCGGCGGCGACGGGCACCGCGGCAGCGGCGGCCTGTATGGCGGGACGCGCGCCGCCGACGGGCGAGAAAGTGAGCGTATCGAATGGCGCCCCGTCGCCCTCGAACCCCCAGAGGGTCAGTACCGGTCGGTCGCCGACCATGTAGAGCGTCTCGGTGCCGGGCGAGCGCAGCGCCTGGCGCGCCAGGTGGGCGAAACCCTGTTCCGAGCGGTTGTTGGTCTCGCGGGCCTCGAGGTCGCCGACGAAGCGCAGGAAGCCATCGCGCATCTCGGCGATCTTCGGCGCGGCCGCCTGCTGCTCGGCTTCCGAAAGCTCGTCCCAGCGGCGGACCGGTCCGTCGACGGCGGCGTGCCAGTGAATGCGCCGGTTGGCCTCGTCGATCTCGGGCCGGGCGAGATAGTCGGTGAAGTCGCCGCCAAGCCGCGATTGCACGGCGGCGACGATCTTGCGGTGGTTCATGTAGACCGGCTGGCCCATGACGCCGAGCGGCCGGTACTCGTTATGCGCCGAGGAGCGCAGCAGCGGGCCGGAATGGTTCATTGGCATTTCCTCGCATCCGGCTGTTCGCTGGCCTGCTGGACCATCACCTGCATCTCGGCGGCGCTGTTCGGCTGGAACACCCGGCCGCCGGTCGCCTGCGCCATGCATTGCGCCGACGGGTTGGTGGCGGAGCCCGAGATGTCGATGACGTTGATCTTGACGTTCGGTTTGCTTGACGCGATCGCCCGGGCCGCCGCGCAGGGGTCGCCGTTGCAGGAATCCGAGCCGTCGGTCACCACCACGATGACGCCCTCGACGCTTTCGGAGATCACCAGCCCGGCCCGGCGCACCGCCAGTTCGAGCGGGGTGCCGCGTGTCGGCGACAGCCGGTTGACCTGGTCGATCAGCGCCTGGCGTTCCGACGGGGAATAGAAGCGGTCGCGCTTCACCTGGTTGCAGTCCGTGAACTCGATCAGCCCGATATCGATGTCGCCCGGCATGGATTGCACCAGGTTGCCGATGGCGCCCTTCGAGGCCTGCATGCGTGACGACGCGCCGGGGATGGAATCCTCCATGCTGCCGGAGGCGTCGACCACCAGCACCACTTCCGGCGCCTTGTATTTCGGCCGGTCGGGCGTGCAGGCGTTCTGCGTCGGCTGCGGTTTCGGCGCCGGTTTCGCCACCGGAGGGGTTTTCGGGATATCGGGCAGCGCCGGAAGTTCCGGAAGTGGTTTCGGGTCGGGTTGCACCGGCGCCGGTTTCGGTTCGGGTATCGGTTCCGGCTTCGGCTCGATCACCTCGACCTCGGGGATCTTCGCGATGTCCTGTTCCGGCGGCAGCACGCAGGCGGCAAGCTGCTCCTCGCGCTTGCGTCCGAGATCGGCGAGCAGGGCGTCGAGTTCCTCGCGCTGGCGCTGCAGCTCGGCGAGCCGGTCATCGGCCGAGGTGTCCGCCACCTCGCGCTCGACGATCTCCGGCGGCAGCGGCTCGCAGGCCTTCAGGGTCAGGAAGGCCAGCAGGCCGAGCAGCAGCAGGAGCAACAGCCAGCGCCACCAGCTAGCGCCGGCAACCGGCACGGCGACGGCCGCGACGGTCGCCGCGGCGGGGGCGGCGGGCAGGGCGCGTACCGGGGTAAAGGTGACCGGGGCATGGGCCGGGTCTTCCGGGGCGAACCCCCAGAAGGTGAGAACCGGCCTGCCGTCGACCAGCCAGGCGTCGTCGGTGTTCGCCAGCATGGTCGCCCGGTCGAGCATTTCCGCCAGCGTCGCCCCGGCGCCGCCGCGTTCGCCCTGGGCGCGGGCGAAGTCCCGCACCGCCTCCAGCCGGCGGGCGATCTCCGCCTCGTGAGCGGCGCGTTCTTCGGACGGCAGGGCGGAGAGCGGCGTCACCGCGCCGGGCCAGGCGGCATACCAGTCGAAGCCGCCGTCGGACTTGCGCTCGGGCCGCGCGAACAGGTCGGCATGGTCGGCGCCGAGGCGCGAGCGCAGCACGCTGTCGATCTGGCGATAGGCGTCGATGACCTGCTGGCCCTGCACGCCGAGCGGCCTGCGCCCCTCCGGCGGGGCCGTTCTGATCAGGTTCGCTGTCGCCACGTCGTCGCCGCTGCCGTGAGATGCCCGCTATGGTACGCCGAAAGCCTACCCCATCGCCGACGGGGCCGCCAATCGGCAACTTGCGCACGGTTGTATGGCAGAGCCGGTTACGTCTATCATCCGCCGACACAGGAACTGGATCCCGCGCAGCACCATGACCGCCGCCGCACCCGCCACTGACAGAGCGCCGCGCCTCGGGCCGGTCTGGATCGCGGTCTATCTCGCGCTGCTGCTGGCCATCGCGGCGCTGGCGGCCTGGGTGTTCTTCCTTCGCCAGCCGGCGGTCGAATATCGCGACGTGCCGGGCCAGATGTCCGCCGAGGACCGGGAGAAACTGGAACAGGGCCTCGCCGCGCTTGCCGACAGGCAGAAGGAGATCGAGGCGCTGACGGCGGCTCTCGGCGAGGATATCTGTCCGCCGGGCCAGGTGAAGCTCGATTCCCTGCCGACCGGGACGGATGGCGGCAATGTCCGCCAGCGCGGCAATGCCGCGAACCAGCCCGCGATTTCGCCGGCGCCGGCGACTTCCCCGCAGGATGCGACGGG
>JAVKCR010000457.1:0-2245 GCA_040222645.1 Rhodospirillales bacterium | reverse complement strand
GGTCGTCGAGATCGGCCTGAGCCCGCGCCCCACCCCGCGGGCCACCGGCATACGGGGCTGGCTCGCCGCCATCGGCAACCCGGTCGGGGAGGGACTGGCGACCGAGGCACGCGACCGGGTGTTCGACCTCGCGGTCGAGCTGCTGGAGCCGAGCCTGCGGGATCATGCAGGCAACTGGAGCGCGGATTACGTCCGGCTCCGGTTCTCCGCCGTGCTCACCGGCGGCTGATCAACCGCCGGCGCCCATCGCCGCCGAGTGTTGCGGCAGTTCGTGGGCGATGCCGCGATGGCAATCGATGCAGGTCTTCTCACCCGGCACCAGGAAGCGTTCATGGGCCTCCGCCGCCCGCTTGCTCTGGCGGGTGAAATCCATCGACTTCTCGGAATGGCAGTTGCGGCATTCGAGACTGTCATTGGCCTGGAACCGGGCCCATTCGCGCTGCGCCATCTCGAGACGCTTCGCCTCGAACTTCTCGGGCGTGGAGATGGTACCGAAAATCTTGCCCCAGACCTCCTTCGACGCCTGCATCTTGCGGGCCATCTTGTCGGTCCAGTCATGCGGCACGTGGCAATCCGAGCAGATCGCGCGCACGCCGGAGCGGTTCGAGTAATGGATCGTCGGCTTGAGCTCCGCGAAGACGTTGTCGCGCATCTCGTGGCAGCCGATGCAGAATTTCTCGGTGTTGGTGAATTCCATCGCCGTGTTGAAGCCGCCCCAGAAGATGATCCCGGCGATGAAGCCGCCGATGGTCAGGAACCCGAGACTGTAGTGAACGCTTGGCCGCCACAGCGTCGACCAGATGCGCTTGATGAGTGACATCACGGCACTTTCCCCTATTTCGGCTGTGCGAGAACCTGGTCGACATCGACGAAGGTATTGGCGACCGGCGCCCTCACCTCGTGCTGCGAGACATGGCATTGGTTGCAGAAATATCGCCGCGGCGAGATCGAGGCGAGAAACTGGCCGTCACGGTCCATGAAATGCGTGATCGACACCATCGGCGCCTGGCTGACCGCGACCGCCTGGCGGCTGTGACAGGTCATGCATTCGTTGACCCGGGCATCCACCTGGTAGTCTTCCGTCTTGTGCGGAATGACCGGCGGCTGTTCCGGGTAGTTGCGGACCTTGCGGATGTCGTCGTTGGATTGCGGCATCATGCGCGGCGCCTGGCCTTCCCTATCGAGCGGGGTGTCGCGCAGGCCGGTCTTGCTGATGTCGGCGGCGAAGGCGCCGGCGGCTAGGAGCAGGATCGCGGCGGCGGTCAGGATGGTTCTCATGGTCATACCCTCTCGATCTTCACGGCGCATTTCTTGAAATCCGTCTGCTTCGAGATCGGATCTGTGGCGTCGAGCGTGACCTTGTTGATGAGCTGGCTGGCATCGAACCAGGGCACGAAGACCAGCCCGCGCGGCGGTCGGTTGCGCCCCCGCGTCTCGACCCTTGTGTTGATCGACCCGCGGCGGGACGCGACTCTTATCTCGTCACCGCGCCGCAGCCCGAGTTCCTCGGCGTCCTGCGGATGCATGAAGCAGACCGCGTCGGGGAACGCCTTGTAGAGTTCCGGCACGCGCTGGGTCATCGAGCCCGAATGCCAGTGTTCCAGCACCCGGCCGGTCGACAGCCAGAACGGATAGTCGGTGTCCGGACTTTCCGCCGCCGGCTCGTAGGGCAGCGCGAAGATCACCGCGCGGCCGTCCTTGTGGCCGTAGAACTCGAAGCCGGCGCCCGCCTTCACATAGGGGTCGGAGCCTTCGCGGAAACGCCATTTCGTCTCCTTGCCGTCGACCACCGGCCAGCGCAGGCCGCGTTCGCGGTGATAGGTGTCGAAGTCGGCGAGATCATGCGCCTTGCCGCGCCCGAAGGCGGCGTATTCCTCGAACAGGCCCTTCTGGACGTAGAAGCCGAAATCCGCAGATTCGTGGTTGCCGTAACCCTCGGCGATATCCGACAGCGGATAGGCGTTCACCTGGCCGTTGGCATAAAGCACATCGAAAAGGGTCTTGCCCTTGTAGTCCGGGTTGGCGTCGAGGATTTCCTGCGGCCAGCATTCGTCCGTGGTGAACCGCTTGGAGAATTCCATCAGCTGCCACAGGTCCGATTTCGCCTCGCCCGGCGCGTCGACGAGCTGGTGCCAGAACTGGGTGCGCCGCTCGGCATTGCCGTAGGCGCCTTCCTTCTCGACCCACATGGCGGTCGGCAGCACCAGGTCGGCGGCCTGCGCGGTGACCGTCGGGTAGGCGTCGG
>JAVKCR010000456.1:0-3708 GCA_040222645.1 Rhodospirillales bacterium | reverse complement strand
TCAGGCGATGGGTCATGGCCCGGTCGACGTGCAGCGCCTCGGACTCGATTTCTATGCCGGCTCTGGCCACAAGATGTACGGCCCGACGGGGATCGGCTTCCTCTGGGCAAAGGGTGCGCTGCTCGAGGAAATGCCCCCGTTCATGGGCGGCGGTGAGATGATCCGGCGCGTCACCATGGAAGCCACCACCTACGCCCCGCCCCCCGCCCGGTTCGAGGCCGGCACCCCGCCGATCACCCAGGCCGCCGGGCTGAACGCCGCCATCGACTGGATGCGCGCGCAAGACTGGGACGCCATCGGCGCCCATGAACGGCGGCTGACGGAAAAGCTGCTCGCCGGTCTCGGCGAAATCGACGGCATCCGCATCGCCGGACCGGAAGGTCTGCAGGGCCGCATCGCCGTCGTCTCCTTCGCCCACGACATCATCCATGCCCACGATATCTGCGAGGTGCTGAACGAGCATCACGTGGCGGTGCGCGGCGGCCATCATTGCGCCCAGCCGCTGCTCGACGCGCTGGACGAGACGGCGCTGACCCGGGTCAGCCTCGGGGCCTACGCGACGGAGGAGGATATCGACGCCTTCCTCGACGGCCTGCGCAACGCCATCCGGAGGCTTGGATGAGCGACGGTCTCTACCATGATAGCATCGTGGCGCTGGCGCGTTCCCGCGACGGGTCGGGACTGGCTGATACTGCCGATGCCGAGGCCATCGTCGACAACCCGCTCTGCGGCGACCGGATCACCCTCCAGCTCGACATGGCGGACGGCCGGATATCCGCCATCCGGCACAAGGTCCGCGGCTGCGCGCTCTGCGAGGCCTCAGCCGCGATGATCGCCCGGCATGCGGCCGGGCTGGATGCGGCAGAATGCCGGGACGCCCGGAACGCGCTGAAGCGGATCGTCCGTGATGGCGCGGCGGACAGCGGGCCGTGGGAGGAGATGGCGGCCTTCGCCCCCGTCCATGCGCGCAAGAGCCGCCACGATTGCGTCTTCCTCCCCTTCGACGCCCTCGACGAGGCGTTGGGGACGTTCTAGGAGCAGCCGGAGCCTATCCATTCAAACAGGCTGGAAGGCCCGAGATTTCCTAATAACTCCGCTCGTCAGCCTGGGGCCGCCGCAGGCGGAACCCGGGATCTCCGACAGTTGCCGCAATCTCAGGAGATCCCGGACTGGCGCTGCGCGCCATCCAGGATGACGTGAGTTGGTGGCCGTGCTCTAACCTCCCGACCAGACTTTGCAAATTAAGTTACTGCACAGCCCGCGGGATTCCGGCATTCGCCAGCCCGCGCCCTACCCCAGCCGCTTCAGGTGGAAGCTCTTCGGCCGGGTCAGGCTTTCGTAGCCAACGGCGGACAGGGTGCAGCCGCGGCCGGAATCCTTCACCCCGGTCCAGGCGAGCGCCGGGTCGAGATAGTCGCAGCGATTCATGAAGAAGGTGCCGGTCTCGATCTGGGCGCCGACGAACATCGCCGCGTCCTCGTCGCGCGTGAAGACCGCCGCGGTCAGGCCGAAATCGCTGTCGTTCATCAGGCGGACGGCTTCCTGGTCGTCGGCCACCGGCATGATGCCGACGACGGGACCGAAACTTTCCTCCGTCATCACCCGCATGGAATGGTCGACGCCGGTCAGGATCTGCGGCGCCAGGTAGGCGCTGCCCGGCGCGTCCGCCGCGAAATGCTTCGGATCGAGATGGGCCCTGGCGCCCGCCGCGACCGCATCGGCGACCTGGCCGCGCACGAAATCCGCGGCAGAGGCTCGGACCATCGGGCCGAGATTGGTGTCGGTCTTGGTTGGATCGCCGAGCCGGTACTGGCCGGCGAGATCGACCGCGCCGGCGACGAAATCGTCGTAGACCGACCGATGCACGTAGATCCGCTCGATGCCGCAGCAGGACTGCCCGGAATTGAACATGGCGCCGTCGACCAGCGTCTCGATGGCGTGGTGCAGATCGGCATCGGAGCGCACATAGGCCGGGTCCTTGCCGCCAAGCTCCAGCCCGGAACTGGCGAAGCGCTCGGCCAGCGCGCGCTGCACCACGTGGCCGCCATCGACCGAGCCGGTGAAGGCAACGAAGGCGACACGGGCATCGCCGATCACCTTCGCCGTCTGGTCATGGGTCAGATGCAGAGAGGTGATCAGCCCTTCCGGCGCGCCGGCCTCGTTCAGCACCTGCGCGAAGCGTTCGGCGCAGAGCGGCGTCTGCGCGGAATGTTTCAGGACCACCGCATTGCCGGCCATGATCGCCGGCCAGACGCTGTTGACCGCGGTGAGATAGGGAAAGTTCCACGGCGCCACCGTGAAGACGACGCCCAGCGGCTCGCGCCGGATGAAGCGGTCGAAGCCCTCCTTCGGCGCCGGGCGCAGGTCGGCGAGCGCATCCCCTGCGATCGAGATCATGTAGCGGGCGCGCTCCTCGAAACCACCGACCTCTCCCGGCGCCTGCGAAATCGGCCGGCCCATCTGCCAGGTGATCTCCTCGGCGATCGCGGCCTTGTTCGCAACGAACAGATCGACCGCCTTCGTGCAGATAGCCGCCCGTTCGGCGACGGTCTTCAGCCGCCACGCGGCCTGCGCCTTGCGCGCGGCATCCAGCACGGAATCGATCACGGCGTCCGTTGCATAGGCTCGCTCGACATATACCCGTCCGTCGACGGGCGAGATGCATTTCAGTGTCCCGCTCATTTTCTCTCGTCCCTGGTGGCGGGGCAGACATGCCCCGCGTCGTCAATCAGATGATCTCGAAGTAGCGCTGGAGTTCCCAGTCGGTGATCGCCCGGCGGAATTCCCGTTCCTCCCATTCGCGGGTGGCGGCATAATGCTCCACGAAGGCGTCGCCGAAGAGGTCGCGCGCGGCGGCGGATTTCTTCAGGCGTCCCGCCGCCTCGAACAGGGTCGCCGGGAAACGGCGCTTTGCCGGGAAGGTCTTGGCATAGGCATTGCCGGCAACCGGCGCATCGGGTTCGATCCTGTTCTCGATGCCCCACAGACCCGAACCTATGGCCGCCGAAAGCGCGATATACGGGTTGATGTCGGCCGCCGCAACCCGGTACTCGACGCGCTGCGACTTGGGCGAACCGGGAATGGCGCGCAGCGCGCAAGTGCGGTTCTCAATTCCCCAGCTGGCATCCGTCGGCGCCCAGAAACCGGGAATGAGCCGGGAATAGCTGTTCACGGTACAGGCGATCATCGCCAGCAGTTCCGGCATCAGCGCCTGCTGGCCACCGATGAACCAGCGCATCTCGTCAGAGATGTAATGTTCCTTGGTCTCGTCGAAGAAAACGGCACCCCGGTCCTTGTGGCCGAGCGAGACATGGATATGGCCGCTCTGGCCCGGATAGTCCGGCGACCATTTCGCCATGAAGGTCGCCATCCAGCCGTTGCGCTGGGCCAGCACCTTGGTGAAGGTCTTGAACAGGGCGGCCTTGTCGGCGGCGCGGAGCGCGTCGTCGACACCGAGGGCGGCTTCCAGCACGCCGGGACCGGTTTCGGTATGCAGCCCCTCGATCTCCATATCCATCATCGTGCAGGTATCGAGCAGCTCGTGATAGAATTCGGCATAGACCGAGCTGCGCAGCATCGAGTAGCCGAAGAAGCCGGGCGTGATCGGCTTGAGGTCGCGGTAGCCCTTCTCGCGCACGCTGTCCGGGTCTTCCTCGAACAGGAAGACTTCGAACTCGCAGGCGGAGGTCACGGAATAGCCGCGATCGT
>JAVKCR010000455.1:0-4948 GCA_040222645.1 Rhodospirillales bacterium | reverse complement strand
AACGGGTTCGAGGTCTTTGCCTTCTTCATGCTTTGGATCACCTTGCCCGGCATCGAGCCGATATAGGTGCGCCGGTGACCGCGGATCTCCGCCTCGTCCCGCACGCCGCCGAGCGACATGCGCACGAAATTGCGGCCCGTGGCCTTGGCGATCGACTTGCCGAGCGAGGTCTTGCCGACGCCCGGAGGGCCGACGAGGCAGAGGATCGGGCCCTTGATCTTCCGGATACGGTTCTGCACCGCGAGATATTCGAGGATACGCTCCTTCACCTTCTCGAGGCCGTAATGGTCGGCATCGAGGATGCGCGCGGCTTCCTTCAGGTCGGTCTTGATGCGCGAACGCTTCTTCCAGGGAATGCTCAGCATCCAGTCGAGATAATTGCGCACGACGGTGGCTTCCGCCGACATCGGGCTCATCGACTTCAGCTTCTTGAGCTCGGCAAGCGCCTTTTCCTTGGCTTCCTTGCTCAGCCGGGTCGCCTCGATGCGCTCCTGCAGTTCCTCGGTCTCGTCGCGGCCGTCTTCGCCTTCGCCGAGCTCCTTCTGGATCGCCTTGAGCTGTTCGTTGAGATAGTACTCGCGCTGGGTCTTCTCCATCTGCCGCTTCACGCGGTTGCGGATCTTCTTCTCGACCTGCAGGACGCCGATCTCGTTTTCCATGTGCGAGTAGACCCGCTCGAGACGGTCGGCGATGCCCGGGATCTCGAGCAGCTCCTGCTTTTCCGAGATCTTCAGCGCCAGGTGGGAGGCCACCGTGTCCGCCAGCTTGCCCGGTTCCTCGATCTGGTTGACCGAGACCAGCACTTCCGGCGGGATCTTCTTGTTCATCTTGATGTAATGCTCGAACTGGCTGACCACCGAGCGACCGAGCGCCTCGATCTCCTCGCCGTCGTCACCCGGTTCGTCGATCACGGATGCGCGGGCCTGGAAGAATTCCTCGCGGTCGGTGAATTCCTCGATGCGGGCCCGGGACGAGCCCTCGACCAGCACCTTGACGGTGCCGTCGGGCAGTTTGAGCAGCTGCAGGACGGTCGAGACCGTGCCGACATCGTAGATATCGTCGACACCGGGATCGTCCTGCGCGGCGTCGCGCTGCGCGACAAGCAGGATCTGCTTGTCGTTCTTCATCACATCCTCGAGCGCCCGCACGGATTTCTCGCGGCCGACGAAGAGCGGCACGATCATGTGCGGGAAGACGACAATGTCGCGCAACGGAAGGACGGGATACAGTTCGCCTTGCGCCATAAAAACTATCCTTTTTGGCATGCTGGCGCCGCGGCTGCGACGCCGTTGGTTACACTGTTAATTAGAACGTCCCGGCTCCCCTTCAAGGAGCGGCGATCAAGCGCTGGTCCCGACATCCTCGCGGCGGTCGGAATAGATGAACAGCGGCTTCGACCCCTCGTCCACGGCTTCCTTGTTGATCACCACCTCCTCGACCCCGTCGAGTTCCGGGAGGTCGTACATCGTCTCCAGCAGGATCGCTTCCATAATAGAGCGCAGGCCGCGGGCGCCGGTCTTGCGCACGATGGCCTTCTTGGAGATCGCGCTGAGCGCGTCGTCGGAGAAGCTGAGCTTGACGTCTTCCATCTCGAAAAGCCGCTGGTACTGCTTGACCAGCGCGTTCTTCGGCTTGGTGAGAATCTCGATGAGCGCTTCCTCGTCGAGGTCTTCGAGGGTCGCGAGCACCGGCAGGCGGCCGACGAATTCCGGGATGAGACCGAATTTCAGCAGGTCTTCCGGTTCGACGCCGCGCAGGATCTCGCCGGTCTGGCGGTCGTCCGGGCCGCGCACGTCGGCGCCGAAGCCGATCGAGGTGCCCTGGCCGCGTTGCGAGATGATCCGCTCGAGCCCGGCGAAGGCGCCGCCGCAGACGAACAGGATGTTCGTCGTGTCGACCTGGAGGAATTCCTGCTGCGGATGCTTGCGTCCACCCTGCGGCGGCACGCTGGCGACCGTGCCTTCCATGATCTTGAGCAGCGCCTGCTGCACGCCCTCGCCCGACACGTCGCGGGTGATCGACGGGTTGTCGGACTTGCGCGAGATCTTGTCGACCTCGTCGATATAGACGATGCCGCGCTGGGCGCGCTCGACATTGTAGTCGGCAGCCTGCAGCAGCTTCAGGATGATGTTCTCGACATCCTCGCCGACATAGCCGGCCTCGGTCAGCGTCGTCGCATCCGCCATGGTGAAGGGCACGTCGAGGATGCGAGCCAGCGTCTGCGCGAGCAGCGTCTTGCCGCAACCGGTCGGGCCGACCAGCAGGATGTTCGACTTCGCGAGTTCGACGTCGTTGTTCTTGGCGCTGTGGCTCAGCCGCTTGTAGTGGTTATGCACCGCCACCGAGAGCACCCGCTTGGCGTGGTACTGGCCGATCACGTAATCGTCCAGCACCTGGCAGATGTCCTTCGGCGTCGGCACGCCATCGCGCGACTTCACCAGGCTGGTCTTGTGCTCTTCACGGATGATGTCCATGCAGAGTTCAACGCATTCGTCGCAGATGAACACGGTCGGTCCGGCGATAAGCTTGCGCACCTCATGCTGGCTCTTGCCGCAGAAAGAGCAGTAGAGAGTGTTCTTTGAATCGCCGCTGGAGGATTTGCTCATACTTCAGTTTCTCCGCAGCCTTCGGGCCGCCAGTTCCATAGAGTCGTCATGTTAGCCGCTGGCCAGCCAGTGGCTCAAACCAAAAAAACACGTGGTTGTACGTAGGCCGACGGCAATGCGTGCAGCCGGACGCCTGTGCGCCCGGCCTTTCAAGGTCCCGGGTCAGGACTTGTCCTTGTCGGAATCGCCATCCGGAAATTTCCGTTCATAGACCACCTGGTCGATGATGCCGAATTCCTTCGCCTCTTCGGCGGTCATGAAGCGGTCGCGTTCGAGCGCTTCGACCACCCGGTCGAGATCCTGGCCGGTATGTTCGACGTAAATCTCGTTAAGCCGCGCTTTTACCGCGAGAATTTCGCGAGCATGGATCTCGATGTCGGTCGCCTGGCCCTGGAATCCGCCGGAAGGCTGATGGACCATGACACGCGAGTTCGGCAGGCAATAGCGCTTGCCCGGCGCGCCGGCGGTCAGCAGCAGCGCCCCCATGGAGGCCGCCTGTCCGATACAGACCGTGGAAACCGCGGGGCGGATGTACTGCATGGTGTCGTAGATCGACAGCCCGGAGGTAACCACACCTCCCGGAGAATTGATGTAGAAGGAGATGTCCTTGTTCGGATTCTCCGACTCGAGGAACAGCAGCTGGGCGCAGATCAGGCTGGCGACGGTATCGTGCACCGGCCCGGTCAGGAAGATGATCCGCTCCTTCAGGAGGCGCGAATAGATGTCGTAGGAACGTTCGCCGCGGTTGGTCTGCTCGACCACCATCGGCACCAGTGTATTCATGTAGATTTCGCGAGCGTCTTGCATCTATTCCTGCCAGTCGTTGGGGGAAGCCCGATCGACGATCAGGCTTCCTCGGTCTTCTTCTTCGCCGCCTTCTTCTTCGGCTTCGTCTTGTCTTCCGACGCGGCCTCTTCCGGATCCTTGGTCACATCCTCGATCGAGGATTCGGTTTCCTTGATCTTCGCCATTTCCAGGATGAAGTCGACCACCTTGTCTTCCATCAGCGGCGCACGGAGGCCTTCCATGGCCTGCGGGTTCTGCTGGAAGTACTGGATCACCTGCGCTTCCTGGCCGGGATAACGGCGGGCTTCCGTCATCATCGCCCGGTTGAGATCCTCCTGCTGGATCTGGATGTTGTTGCCCTGGCCGACCTCGGAAAGGATCAGGCCGAGGCGGACCCGGCGTTCGGCAATCTTGCGGTATTCCGCCTTCAGTTCATCTTCCGGCTTCTCGAGATCATCCGGATCGATCTGGGAGGGGTCTTCCGACTTCGCCTGTTCGAACTGTTGCCAGATGGCGTCGAATTCCTGTTCGACAAGACCCGACGGCGCCTCGACCGGCTGATTCTTGTCGAGATAGTCGAGCAGGTCCCGCTTCAGGCGCATCTTGGTGACGTTGGCATATTCGCGTTCGATGTCGCTGCGGATCTGTTCCTTCAGCTTGTCGAGCGATTCCATGCCGAGCTTCTTGGCCAGTTCGTCATCGATCTCGGCCGGCTTCGATTCCCGCAGTTCCTTGACCTTCACCTCGAAGACCGCGGCCTTGCCGGCAAGCGCCTTGTGGCCGTAATCCTCCGGAAAGTTCACGTTGACCTCGATCTCGTCGCCAGCCTTGGCGCCGGTCACCTGGTCCTCGAAGCCCGGGATGAACATGCCCGAGCCGAGCTCGAGATGGAAGTCTTCGCCCGCCCCGCCATCGAAGGCGACGCCGTCGACCTTGCCGAGGAAATCGATGACGGCGATATCGCCCGCCTTCGACTTGCGCTTCGACGAGATCGCCTCGGACGATTTCTGGCCGTCGGCGATACGGGTCAGCGCGTCGTTGACCTGCTCATCGGCGACCGGAACCTTGAACCGCGTCAGCTCGACGGTCGAGAAATCGATCAGCTCGATTTCCGGCAGCAGCTCGACCTGCATCGAGAACTCGAGATCCTTGCCCGGCTCGAAGCCTTCGGCGATCTCGATCTTCGGCTGGATGGCGGGCTTGAGACCGCGTTCCATGATGGTCTGCTGGGACGAATCGTTGATCGCCTGTTCCAGCACCTCGCCCATCACCGCCTGGCCGTACTGCTTGCGCAGCAGGGAGGTCGGCACCTTGCCCGGCCGGAAGCCCGGCATGCGAATGTTCTTGCTGACCTCGTCGAGGCGAGCCGAGACCTTTTCATCGATTTCCGCCGCAGCGAGCACGACCTTGAATTCGCGCTTCAAACCCTCGGCGTTGATTTCCGTAACCTGCATCAGTCGTCCAATCCGCTGAAATGTGCTCTTTGCCGCAGTCCGGAACGGACTGCGTGGCAGCGTGGTTTTTGTGGTGCGGGTGAAGGGACTTGAACCCCCACG
>JAVKCR010000454.1:0-19740 GCA_040222645.1 Rhodospirillales bacterium | reverse complement strand
CCTGCCGGAACGCGACCGTCTCAGCCAGTCTCGCGTGCAGCTCGATGCGCTGGTCACCAGCCTGTTCGGCGGCCGCGTGGCGGAAGAGCTGATCTTCGGCGAGGAAAACATCACCACCGGCGCCTCCGACGATATCCGCCGGGCAACCGACATCTGCAGGCGCATGGTCACCGAGTTCGGTTATTCCGACAAGCTCGGCCCGCTGCGCTATGCCGACAACCAGGAAGAGGTCTTCCTCGGCCACTCGGTCACCCAGCAGAAGAACATGTCGGATGCCACCGCGCGGCTGATCGACGAGGAGATCCGCCGCCTGGTGGAAGAGGGCGAGTCCCGCTGCCGCGGCATTCTCGAGAAACATATCGACGATCTGCACACGCTGGCCAAGGGCCTGCTGGAATACGAGACCCTGTCGCGTGACGAGATCGAACGCCTGCTGCGCGGCGAGGACATCCATCGTCCGGAATCCTCAGACGACGGTTCCGACACCGACCGCGGCAAGCGCGCCTCGGTGCCGACCAGCCGCAAGCGGCCTTCCGGCGGCACCGGCGACCTTTCGCCCCAGCCGGGCAGCTGACGCCGGGCGGCATGGCCGCAACAAGCTATTGCGATCCGCTGCCAAGCGCCGGTCCTAAATGGGCCGGCGCTTTGCCGTTTGCGGATACCGGACTCTGGTTCGATCGATGCCGCACGGCAGGCTTCGACGGTGAGCGGACCGTGATCGCGTGCATTCCGGCGGCCGAGGGCGATGCGGCGGCGATAGCCGCGCTTGCCGCGCCGAAGCGTTTCGCCGGTTTCGATTTCGCCGGCGGTTCGAAGCTGATGGGGGTGGTCAACGTCACCCCGGACAGCTTCTCCGACGGCGGCGATTTCCTCGACACCGATGCGGCCATCCGGCAGGGGCTGGCCCTCGCCGAGGCCGGGGCGGCGATCATCGATGTCGGCGGTGAATCGACGCGGCCGGGCGCCGCGGCAGTCTCCATCGACGAGGAAATCCGCCGCACGGAACCGGTGGTGCGCGCCCTGGCGGAGGCCGGGCACATCGTCTCCATCGATACACGAAACGCTGTTGTCATGGAGGCCGCGGTAGAGGCGGGGGCACGGATCGTCAATGACGTGACCGCCCTGACCCACGATCCGGATGCGTTGTCTGTGGTCGCCCGCAAAGACGCGGCAGTGATGCTGATGCATATCCAGGGCGAACCCGGCACCATGCAGCAGGACCCGCGCTACCGTTTCGCGCCGGTGGACGTGCTCGACTGGCTTCGTGACCGCCGCGATGTCTGCATCGGTGCCGGCATCGCGCCCGGCATGATCTCGATCGATCCGGGTATCGGCTTCGGCAAGACCGTGACGCACAACCTGCAGATCCTCGACTGGCTCGGCATGTTCCAGACACTCGGATGCGCGGTCACCCTTGGCGTCTCGCGCAAGAGCTTCATCGGGCATGTCGCGGGCGAGACGGAGGCGAAACGCCGCCTGCCCGGGTCGCTTGCCGCCGGGCTCGCGGGCGTGGCCAGGGGCGTGCAGATTCTCCGCGTGCACGACGTCGCGGAAACCCGGCAGGCGCTGGTTGTCTGGCAGGGAATATCGGGCGTCGGCGGGGCGTGACTTTCGGCCGATCTCTTGGTACTCCGGATTTCCGCCAGGAAAGAACAACAAGATGATCCGCAAGTATTTCGGCACCGACGGCATACGCGGCCGCGCCAACTCCCATCCCATGACCGCCGACATCGCGCTCAGGGTCGGCCAGGCGGCGGCCCGCCAGTTCCGCCGGGGAGAGCATCGCCACCAGGTGGTGATCGCCAAGGACACGCGCCTGTCCGGCTACATGATCGAACCGGCGCTGGTGGCCGGGTTCATCTCCATGGGCATGGACGTGATGCTGGTCGGTCCGATGCCGACGCCGGCGGTCGCCATGTTGGTGCGCTCGCTGCGTGCCGATCTCGGGGTGATGATCTCCGCCTCCCACAACCCGTACCAGGACAACGGCATCAAGCTGTTCGGTCCGGACGGCTACAAGCTCTCCGACGATGTCGAGCGCGCCATCGAGGCGGACATGGAGAGCGGGGCGGGCGATCTCTGCGATTCCGAGAAGCTTGGCCGCGCGCGGCGGCTGGAGGACGCGCCCGGCCGCTATATCGAATATGCCAAGAACACGTTCCCGAGGGGGCAGCGCCTCGACGGGCTCAAGATCGTCATCGATTGCGCCAATGGCGCTGCCTACAAGACGGCGCCGGCCGTGCTCTGGGAACTCGGCGCCGAGGTCGTGCCGATCGGCGTGTCGCCCGACGGCACCAACATCAACCGGTTCTGCGGCTCGACCCATCCCGCCACCATGTGCGAGGCGGTGGTGACGCATCACGCCGATCTCGGCATCGCGCTGGACGGCGATGCGGACCGCCTGATCATGGCCGACGAGAATGGCCAGATCATCGATGGCGATCAGCTGATGGGAGTGATCGCCCGTGGCTGGCAGCGCGCGGGCATGCTGGCGGGTGGCGGTATCGTCGCCACCGTGATGTCCAATCTCGGGCTGGAGCGGATGCTGGAAGGACTCGGCCTCGAACTGCTGCGCACCAAGGTTGGCGACCGCTATGTCGTCGATGCCATGCGCGCCGGCGGCTACAATATCGGCGGTGAACAATCCGGCCATATCATCCTCAGCGACCATTCGACCACAGGCGACGGGTTGATCGCGGCGCTGCAGATCCTCGCCGAGCTGGGTTCGACCGACCGGCCTGTCAGCGAGGTCTGCAAGGCGTTCGAGACCGTGCCGCAATTGCTGACCAATGTCCGTTTCAACGGCGGCCGGCCGCTGGATGAAGCCATCGTGAAGCAGGCGATCGCGGAGGGCTCGGAGCGTCTCGGCAACGGCGGACGGCTGGTGATCCGCCCGTCCGGCACCGAACCCCTGATCCGGGTGATGGCGGAAGGCGACGACGCGGCGCTGGTGAGCGCGGTCGTCGGCGACATTGCCGGGGCTATCGAGAGCGTCGCCGGCTGAATTGCCACGGTATCATTGTTTCAATTGAACCCGTGATTAGCCCCATTGTAGCCTGAGCATCGCTGCAATGGAGGATCGCATGCGCATACCCGTCTACCAGGTCGACGCCTTCACATCCGAGACATTCGGGGGCAATCCCGCGGCTGTCTGCCCGCTCGAGAACTGGCTGCCGGACGAGATTCTGCAAGGCATCGCGCTGGAGAACAACCTGTCGGAGACCGCCTTCTTCGTGCCCGAGGGCGAAGGCTACCGGCTGCGCTGGTTCACGCCGTCGGTCGAGGTCGATCTCTGCGGCCACGCGACGCTGGCGACGGCCCATGTGATGTTCAGCAGGGGGCTGCACAAGGGCGATGCGATTGCCTTCGAGACCCGCAGCGGCCGGCTCGACATCACCCGCCGGGACGGCTGGATCGTGATGAATTTCCCGGTCATTCCGCGGACCCCGGCCGATGGCGACGTTGACTGGGTCGAGAGCATTGTCGGCATTCGGCCGGAACATGTGGAAGCCGGCGGACACCGACGCTTGGCGGTGTTGCCGAGTGAGGCGGATGTCCGCGCCGCCGCCCCCGATCTCAAGGCGCTGAAGCAGTCCGACCTGGCGCTGATCCTGACCGCGCCGGGTGACGATTGCGACTGTGCGTCGCGCTATTTCACTCCGTCGCGTGGCATCGACGAGGACCCGGTGACCGGGTCTGCGCATTGCGTCATCGTGCCTTACTGGGCGGGCCGCCTCGGCAAACCGGATATCCATGCCCGGCAGGTCTCTGCCCGCGGCGGGGAATTGTTCTGCCGCCTCATGGGCGACCGGGTGGAGATCGCCGGCCACGCCGTCGATTTCATGGAAGGCGTGATCACGCTGTAGGGGGGTGAACCCGATCTTTGATATCGTGATTGCGATACCCGGAGGCGTCGGAATCCACCGCAAACGCCCGAGGTCCCGGACTGGCGCTGCGCGCCATCCAGGATGACGTGTTGAGGGGGCATTGCCTTCAACATCAGTCAGTCATCCTGGGGCCGCCGAAGGCGGAACCCGGGATCTCGGGCGCATCCGATACCCCGTATCAGGTGCGGCATGACTGTCTTGTCGTGAACCTGAAGACTCACATCACCGACTGACCGCGTGCGATGCGGTCGTCGAGCATCTCGTGCAGCACGGTGAGGCCGCGCATCAGGCGGTTGGGGTTGTGCTCCCAGGCGTAGCAGACGCGGACCGCGTGCGGGGTCTGGCCGCGTCCGACGACGAAATGGTCTGAGCCGGTCACCAGCACGCCGCGGCGTTCTGCCTCGTTGACGAATTCCTCCATCCGCCACGGTTCGGGCAGCGGCAGCCAGACATGGTAGGCATGGTCGTTGCCCTGCGGATGCCAGGGTTTCAGCACCTCGCGCACGATGCGGCTGCGCTCGAAGGCCTGTTCCCGGTGCCAGCTTGTCAGTTCCTCGTGCACCGGTGATTCCAGCCAGCGGACGACGATCTCCGCGTTCAGCGGCGAGGTCATCCAGCAGGTCATGCGGATCGTCGCCGCCAGCCGGTTGACGAAGGCTGCAGGCGCCTTGATGAAGCCGACCCGAAGGCCCGGCGCCATGCATTTCGAGACGCTGGTGAGGTAGAAGGTGCGGTCGGGTGCAAAGGTGGCGATGGCTGGCGGACGTGACGGCGGCATCATGCCGTAGACGTCGTCCTCGATGATCAGGATGTCATGGGCGGCGGCGACAGCGGCGATGTCGCGCCGGCGTGTGTCGCTCATGATGGCGTTGGAGGGATTCTGCAGCGTCGGCTGCACGTAGACCGCCTTCACCTCCTCGGCATGGCAGAGCGCATCGAGCGCGTCCGGGCGCATGCCTTCCTCGTCCATGGCGACCGGCTTGAGGCGCAGGCTGAGCGAACTGGCGAGGTACTTGGCGCCGGGATAGGTGAGATTTTCCGCCGCCAGCAGGTCGCCGGGCCGCATCATGGTGTTGAGCACCACCGTGGTGCCGTGATGGGTGCCGTTGGTGACGAGGATCTCCTCCGGTTCCGCATTGATGCCGGCGAAACGCAGCCAGCGGGCGCCGGCGCTGCGATGCTGCACCTGGCCGCTTTCCGGCTGGTAGGCCATCAGGCCGGCGAGATCGGATTCCTCGGACAGTTCCCTGAGGGTTCGCGCGATCGCCTCACCGCGCCCCGGCGGGGCCGGGCGGTTGATCTTGAAATCGATCATGTCGGGATTGTCGTGCTTGTTGTAGGCGAACATGATCGAGCGGCGGGCATAGTCGACATCTTCCGCAGGTGTGTTGCGCACGAAGGTGCCGCGGCCGACCTCGCCCACCACCAGGCCGCGCTGCTCAGCCTCCCGGTAGGCCCGCGAGATCGTGCCGACGGTAACGCCGAGCTGCCAGGCAAGCTCGCGATGCGGCGGCAGCTTGTCCCCCGGCCGCAGCGACTGGCGGCCGATATCCTCGGCGATGGCATTGGCGATCGCGATGTAGCGGGGGCCCGCGCGTTCAGCGAGGTTCGGTGTCCACATTGCCACCATCTCAATGTATCAATTGACCTGATATTGTGTTGGATATATCAGGGCATCCGTACAGTCAATATTTCGAAAGAGAGGTTTCAAATGTCTGCCCCGAGCTTCCACCAGCCCCTGGCGCCCGCCCATGCCTCCGGCATCGTGGCCCTTGGCCGCAAGCTGGCCGGGAATGCCGTCATCGTTGTCCGGGCATGGCATGCGCGAAACCGAACCCGTCATCGCCTTGCCGAACTCGATGACCGCACGCTTTACGATATCGGCCTGACACGCGAGGAAGCGCGGGCCGAATCGCGCAAGCCCTTCTGGCTTTGACGCCGCAGCGATGGCGGTCGGAACCTCCCCCGGGACCGTGAATACGGTCTTCGTTCCGGCCGCCGCGCTGTTCGCCGTGGCGATCTGGGGGGCGACGGCGGTTGCGACCCGCATCACCGGCGGGGTCATGGACCCGTTCCTGGTCGGCCTGCTGCGTACCATCGTCGCCGGTCTCTTCACCGCACCTGCGATTCTGTTGCTGCGGATGGCGCCGCCAGCGGGCAATGACGGCAAGTTGCTGGTATTCCTCTCCGGATTCGGCGGGTTCGTCGGTTTCCCGATCCTGTTTTCCATCGGACAGGCACAGACTACGGCCATTCATGGCGGCCTGATCCTCGCCTGCCTGCCGATCTATGTCGGGCTCTACATGGCCATTCTCGACCGGCGCTGGCCGGGACAGCGCTGGTGCTTGGGGGCGGCCATCGCCATCGGCGGGGAGATCCTGCTCGTCGCGGGCAAGAGCGCGGATCCCGGGTCGGACGCCTCGCTCGACGGGGACCTGCTGATCTTCGCCGCCGCGGCCTTCAGCGCCCTCGGTTACGTTGCCGGGGCCTTGCTGTCGCAACGCGGCTATTCGTCTAAATCGACCACCGCCTGGGGGGTGACCATCTCCGGCATCCTGCTCATCCCGCTGCTGCCGCTTGCCGACGCCACGCTCCGCGGCGCGCCGGAAGTTGCCGTTGGCGGGGTGCTGTTCCTGGCGCTGGGATCGACCATAATCGCCTACGTCGCCTGGTACTGGGCGCTCGGCCGGGGCGGGATCGCGCGGACGGCGCTGTTCCAGTTCCTGCAGCCGGTCTTCGCGACCGGCTTCGCGGTGTGGCTGCTGGCCGAAGGCGTGGATATCGTGACCTTCGCGGCGGCGATCATGATTCTGGCCGGCGTCGTGGTGGCGCGAACCGGCAGGCAATGACCTGCATCTGAACTGTGGAAACCGGATCGGGAGTGAGAGACATGTGGACGCTGGAGCAGATCGAGGAAACCATGCCGCTGGTGCATTCGGTGGTCGCGCCGACGCCACAGTTCTGCTGGCCGCTGCTCTCCGCCCGATGCGGCTGCGAGGTCTGGGTGAAACACGAAAATCACACCCCCATCGGTGCTTTCAAGGTGCGCGGCGGCGTCACCTATATCGATCATCTGAAGCGGCGCGAGCCCGGTGTCGCCGGCGTCATCAGCGCCACCCGCGGCAATCACGGCCAGAGCATCGCCAAGGCGGCGACGGCGGCGGGTCTGCGCTCGGTGATCCTGGTGCCGCACGGCAACAACCCGGAGAAGAATGCCGCGATGCGCGCGTTCGGCGCGGAACTGGTCGAGCATGGCGAGGATTTCGAAGCGGCCCGGGGCCGCGCCATCGAGATGTCGTCCGAGCTCGGGCTGCACATGATTCCGTCCTTCCACGAGGATCTGCTGCGCGGGGTCTCGACCTACGCCTACGAATTCTTCGCCCATGAACGCGACCTCGATACGGTCTATGTGCCGATCGGCCAGGGTTCCGGCATCTGCTCGACTATCATGATCCGCGACCTGTTCGGGCTGAAGACCGAAGTGGTCGGCGTGGTGGCGGAGAACGCCGCGTCCTACGCGCTTTCCTTCGAGCGCGGCGAGGCGGTCTCGACAAACTCGGCGGATACCATCGCCGATGGCATGGCCTGCCGGGTGCCCGATCCGGCGGCGCTCGAGATCATCCTGAAGGGCGCGGACCGTATCGTGCGGGTCTCCGAAGATGATATCCGCTCTGCAATGCGCGCCTATTTCATCGACACGCACAATCTCGCCGAGGGGGCCGGCGCCGCACCGCTCGCCGCGCTGATGCGCGAACGCGTGAGGATGGAAGGGAAAAGGGTCGGACTGATCCTCTCCGGCGGCAACGTGGATGCCGGCCTCTTCGGGTCGATCATCGGGGAGGCGGCATGAGTTCGGTCCGGCGGGCCGGTTTCGGCGATCTAGATTTCATCATCGACCTCGAATGGCGCGAGGATTTCCGCGACAGCCTGGTCCGCTGGAAGCGTTCGCGCCACCATGTCGGCCTGCTCGACGAGGACATGCGTTACCTGGTGCTCGATGACCGCGAGGGGGCGCCGCGTGGTTTCGCGGTGCTCGCCGGGCTCACCGGCGAGCACGGGGCGGTCGAGGTCCGGCGTATAATCGTCGACCGGCCGGGCGAAGGGCTCGGGTCAAGGTTCCTCGCGGCGATCAAGGCGCTTGCGTTCGGCGAACTCGGCGCGAACCGGCTCTGGGTCGATCTGTTCGAGGGCAACGAACGGGCGATGAAAGCCTACGCAGCGGCCGGGTTCGTCGTCGAAGGCACGTTGCGGGACGCGATACGGGACGGTGAGCAATTCCGATCCCTGATTGTCATGTCCATTCTCGCCCGCGAAAATGAAGCCCGGAAAGCCAGTGGATTCTGAGGGAGAAAAGATGACCGATGAACTGTTCCGCGAGGACGCCTACCTGAAGTCCTGCGACGCGACCGTCACCCATGTCAGCGACGGCACCGTCACGCTCGACCGGACGGTTTTCTATCCGGAAGGCGGCGGGCAGCCGGGAGATACCGGCAAGCTTGTCGGTGCGGACGGCAGGGAATACGCGGTCGTCGATACGGTGAAGGGCCACAAGTCGGTCCACCATGTGCTGGAGGAGGGGGCTGTCTCTCCCCGGGTCGGCGACAAGGTGACGGCCGAGATCGACTGGGACCGCCGCTACCGGCATATGCGCATGCACACGGCGCTTCACCTGCTCTGCTCGCAGATCCCGTTCCCGGTGACCGGCGGACAGATCGGCGCCGCCAAGGGCCGGCTCGACTTCGACATGGACGAGGGCATCGACAAGGAAACCGTGACGGCGGAACTGAACCGGCTGGTCGGTGAAGACCATCCGGTAACGCCGCGCTGGGTGTCGGACGAGGAACTCGACGGCAATCCGGACCTGGTGCGTACCATGTCGGTGCAGCCGCCGCGCGGCTCCGGCCGGGTGCGGCTGCTGGAGGTCGAAGGGGTCGACCTGCAGGCCTGCGGCGGCACCCATGTGGCCCGGACCGGCGAGATCGGCGCGATACGCGTCGGCAAGGTCGAGAA
Source organism: Rhodospirillales bacterium (assembly GCA_040222645.1). GTDB lineage: Bacteria > Pseudomonadota > Alphaproteobacteria > Rhodospirillales > HT1-32 > HT1-32. The sequence continues at coordinate 10,843 of JAVKCR010000454.1, read as the reverse complement.
CAAGGGCAAGCGCAACCGCCGGGTCAATATTCTCTTCGCGGACTGAGACGATGGGCGAAAAGAAGGTCGAGATTCGTCGCGTAACCGGTGGCCCGGACCTCGACGCCTTTCGCGACATGGCGCGTGAATATGCGGTCTGGCTCAATGTCGATCTGTGTTTCCAGGACTTCGATGCCGAGATGGCCGGGCTTCCGGGCAAGTATGCCGAGCCGGCGGGCTGCATCCTGGTCGCCGCCGTCGACGGTGTGCCGGCCGGTTGCGTCGCGCTGGCGCCGCTTCAGGCGAACGCGGTCTGCGAGATGAAGCGGCTCTGGGTCCGGCCGGGCAACCGCGGGCTCGGACTCGGACGTAAACTCGCGGTGAGCATCATGGAAGCGGGCTTTGCGGCCGGCTACCGGGAGATGCGCCTCGACACGCTGCCGCATCTCCAGACGGCGATCGCGATCTATCGTGATCTCGGATTCAACGAAATATCAGCGTACTATCACAACCCGCTGGACGGGGTACTATATATGGGTCGCTCACTACCCTGAAGGTATCGGGATTGGTTCCTGAATCCGTATTGTCCCCCACCGCCCAGATGGCGTTCGTCTTCGCGCTGATCGGCGTGACGCTGCTGCTCTACGCCGCCGAAAAGGTGGCGCTGGAAATCACCAGCCTGCTCGCCATCGCCACCCTGATGGTGTTCTTCCATTTCTCCCCGGTTCCCGGACCCGACGGCGGCAACCTGCTCGGGCCGGACCGCTTTCTCGACGGGTTCTCCAACCCGGCGTTGATCGCGGTGCTGGCACTGCTGGTGATCGGCGAGGGGATGGTGCGTACCGGCGCGCTCGACCGGCTGGCGCAGATGGTGCTGGAGATCGGCCGGCCGATGCTGGCCATCGCGTTCTCGCTGGCGCTGGTGATCGGCATCTCGGCCTTCCTCAACAACACGCCGGTGGTGGTGATCTTCATTCCCATCATGCAGGCGTTGTCGGTGAAGATCGGGCGGTCCTCCTCGGCGCTGATGATGCCGCTCTCCTTTGCCGCGATCATCGGCGGCATGGTGACGTTGATCGGCTCCTCGACCAACCTGCTGGTCAACAGCGCGCTGATCGAACTCGGCCAGCCGGGTTTCGGCTTTTTCGACTTCACGGTTCCGGGCCTCGCGGTCGCGGCGGCCGGTTTCCTGTTCCTGCTGTTCGTCATTCCGAAGCTGCTGCCCGACCGGGCCAACCTTGCGGGCATGCTGTTGCAGGGCGCCGGCAAACAGTTCGTCGCCCAGATCACCATCGGCCCGGATTCCGACTTGGTCGGGGTGCAGTCGCGCGGCGGGCTGTTCCCCGATCTCAAGGACATCACCGTGCAGCTCATCATGCGCGGAGAACATGGAGAACTGCCGCCGTTCGACAACTTCACCATCCGCGAGGGCGACGTGATGGTGGTGGCGGCTACCCGGGCCGCCCTGACCCGGCTACTGGAGACCGACCCGCGCCTGCTGCACCCGGAACTGCGCGAGAGCAGGTTCGAGGAAGACCGCTCGGAACGGCGTTGGCTGACCGGAGAACAGGTGCTGGCGGAGGTGATGGTGGCGCCCTCGTCGCGCATGGCCGGGCGGAATCTCGAGCAGATCGGCTTTCGCTATGCCCACAATTGCATCGTGCTCGGCATTCGCCGCCGGGCGCGGATGATCCGGGCGAGGATGACCGAGATCCGCCTGGAGCCCGGCGACGTGCTGCTGGTGCAGGGACAGCCGGACGACATGCAGGCGCTGCGCGCCAACCGCGACGTGGTGCTGATGGAATGGTCGCAGCACGACCTGCCGGCGGCGCACCGGGTCAAGCGGGCGCTGCTGATCTTCGCCGGTGTCGTCGTGCTGGCGGCGACCGGTATCGTGCCGATTGTCATCTCCGCGCTGGCCGGCGCTGCGGCAATGGTGCTGTTCGACGTTCTGAACCTGCGCCAGGCGTCGCGGGCGATCGATTCCAAGATCATCACCATGATCCCGGCCGCCCTTGCCCTCGGGGTCGCCATGGAGGCCACGGGCGGCGCCGAATTCCTGTCGCACCAGCTGGCGCGCGGGGTTGCCGGCCCCAGCCCGGCGATGGTGCTTTCGGTCTTCTTCCTGCTGGTGGCGCTGCTGTCGAACATGCTGTCGGCCAAGGCGACGGCGGTGCTGTTCACGCCCATCGCCGTCTCGCTCGCAACGGAGGTCGGCGCGCCGGTGGAGGCCTTCGCGGTAGCCGTCATCTTCGCGGCCAATTGCGGCTTCGCCTCGCCGATCGGCTACCAGACCAACCTCATGGTGATGGGGCCCGGGCACTACCTGTTCCGCGACTTCGTGCGTGCCGGCCTGCCGCTGGTGCTGGTTGTCTGGCTGGCCTTTTCGCTGGTCGTACCGTTCTGGTACGGGCTTTGACCGGGCTATTGACATTAATTATATAATTCAATAATTATCAAAATATGGAACAGTCACAAGTCATCACGGCTCTCGCGGCGCTCGCACAGGATACAAGGCTGGCGGTCTTCCGGCAGCTGGTTGCCGCGGGACGAACGGGTATGGCGGCGGGGGAACTCGCCGTCGCGCTCCATGTCGCCCCGGCAACACTCTCCTTCCATCTCAAGGAACTGACCCATGCGGGTCTGGTTACGTCGACCCGGGAAGGGCGGGTGATCCGGTACCGCGCCGCCTACGCCATGATGGACGGGCTGATCGGCTATCTCACCCGCAATTGCTGCCGCGACGAGCGGCAGATGGAGGAATTGAACGATGAAACGGATGCATGTTGCTCTTTCAGTAAATGATCTTGGAGAATCCATCGGGTTCTATTCCGCCCTGTTCGGCGCGGAACCGTCGCTTACCAAGAGCGATTACGCGAAATGGATGCTCGACAACCCGCGGGTCAATTTCGTGATCGAGGCGCGCGGGGAGAAGGCGGGCATCACCCATCTCGGAATCCAGGCCGAAGACGAGGCGGAACTGGCCGACCTGAATACCCGTGTCGATAAGGCCGGCGGACCGCGCACCCCGATCGGTGAGGAAACCTGCTGCTACTTCAAGATGCAGAAATCATGGACGCTCGATCCGCAAGGCGTGCCGATCGAGGTCTTCCATACCCACGACATTGCCGAGGAATATGGCGAAGGCACGCTCGCCCTCCTCGCCGGTGCGATGGCGGCCGGTGAGCAGAAGCCCGCGGCGAAGGGTGGCTGCTGCGCCTGAGCCTTCAGTCCGCGAACGGGTCGGTCACCAGGATGGTGTCGTCCCGTTCCGGGCTGGTCGACAACAGCGCGACCGGCGCCTCGATCAGTTCCTCCACGCGGCGGATATACTTGATCGCGGTGGCCGGCAGCTGCTTCCACGACCGGGCGCCGTAGGTCGATTCCGACCAGCCTTCGAGGCTTTCATAGACCGGCTCGACCGCCGCCTGGCGCGAGGCTCCCGCCGGCAGGTAATCGTATTCCTCGCCGTCGATGCGGTAGCCGGTGCAGACCTTGAGTTCCTCGAGACCGTCGAGAACGTCGAGCTTGGTCAGCGCGATGCCGTCTATGCCGCCGACCTTCACCGCCTGGCGCACCATCACCGCGTCGAACCAGCCGCAGCGGCGCTTGCGCCCCGTCACGGTGCCGAATTCGCGGCCGCGTTCGCCGAGCCGCTGGCCGATCTCGTCCTCGAGTTCGGTCGGGAAGGGGCCGGAGCCGACGCGGGTGGTGTAGGCCTTGGTGATGCCGAGCACATAGCCGATGCCGGAAACGCCCATGCCGGACCCGGCCGCGGCCTGGCCCGCCACCACGTTAGAAGAGGTCACGAACGGATAGGTGCCGTGGTCGATGTCGAGCATGGTGCCCTGCGCGCCCTCGAACAGGATGCGCTTGCCCTCGCGGCGGGCACTATCCAGCAGCTTCCAGACCGGTTTGGCGTAAGGCAATACCTTCGGCGCCACGTCAAGCAGGGCCTGGACCAGGCCGTCCGCCTCGATTTCCGGATGGCCGAGACCGCGCAGCAGCGCGTTGTGGTGAATCAGCAGCGCATCGACGCGGGCCTTCATCCGGTCGGGGTCGGCGAGATCGCAGACACGGATGGCGCGGCGCGCCACCTTGTCCTCGTAGGCCGGGCCGATGCCGCGGCCGGTGGTGCCGATCTTGGCATTGCCGAGCGCTTCCTCGCGCACCTTGTCGAGATTGCCGTGCAGCGGCAGGATCAGCGGCGCGTTCTCGGCGATCTGCAATCGTTCCGGCGAGATCTTCACGCCCTGCGCCTCGATCTTCTCGATCTCGGCGAGCAGCGCCCAGGGATCGACCACGACACCGTTGCCGATCACCGAAACGGTGTTCTCGCGCACGACGCCGGACGGCAGCAGGCTCAGCTTGTAGGTGACGCCGTCGATGACGAGGGTATGGCCGGCATTGTGGCCGCCCTGGAAGCGCACCACCACGTCGGCGCGATGCGACAGCCAGTCCACGATCTTTCCCTTGCCTTCGTCACCCCACTGGGAGCCGACAACCGCGACGTTCGACATAGCGTTACTCCGTTCGCTTCAGAAATGGATCAGGCGGAAACGGTGCGGATGTCCGCCCCGTCGAGCCAATGGGTGCAACCGAGGCGGCGGGCCTCCGCGGCGGGATCGGTACTCTTGCCGAGCGCGGCGATGGTTGTCCAACCGGCGGCGCGCTGGTCGGCCCCGGTTTCCGGTCCGCCCGGCAGGTAGAGCCGCTCGCGTCGTGACGGCGCCGGAAGGGCGCGCAGCAGCGTGTCGAGATAGAGCGTGGCGCCGGTGGCCGGTTCGTCGCCATGGGTGACATAGCGCCCGCCGCGGCCAAGCTCGCCGCGCACGCCGCGTCCGAACAGCGCGAATGAGACGCCGGTATGGTATTCGAAACCCCGGTTCTCCACCGGGTCGACGGTCAGCCGGATCGCGGGGCGGATGGCGCGGATCGCCGCGATCACCCCGGCCAGGCGGTCGATCTCGGCCTTCGCCTCTGCCGGCAGGTCGGTCTCGCCGAGTTTCCGCATGGCGCGGTCGGCATCGCCGGAGGCGCGCATCAGCTTCTCGAGGATGGCGGCGCGGTCGCCGGCAATCTTGCGGACCTGCGCCTCGTCCTTGTGGTCGAGCGCCTCGCGCAGCGCCGCATGGTCGATGTCGGACCCGTTGACGATACGGGCGACCAGCGACGGGGTGAACAGGTCGATGGTGACACCCTTGGCGCCGACCGCGGCCAGCGCCTCGTCGCAAAGCGCGATCACCTCGGCATCGGCGGCTATGGCGTCGGAGCCGATCACCTCGATCCCGGCCTGCGCGAACTGCCGTTCGGGACGGAGTTGCGCCCCCTTCACCCGCAGCACGGCGCCGGCATAGGAGAGACGCAGCGGCCGCGCCGCCTTCACCAGCCGGGTGGAGGCGATCCGCGCGATCTGCGGTGTCATGTCCGCGCGCATGCCCATCATGCGCTGGCTGACCGGGTCCATCAGTCGGAAGGTCTGCGAGGCGATGTCGCCGCCGCCCTGCAGCAGCGCATCCTCGAACTCGACCAGCGGCGGTTCCACCCGGTCGTAGCCGCGGCCCGCGAAGCAGGCGCAGAGCGACGCCAGCACGCCCGCCTCATGCTCCGCATGGGGCGGCAGGATATCCCGGAGCCCGTTCGGCAGAAGGGCCATGCGTGCGCTGTCGTTCATCGTGGATTTTCCGGCTGTTTTCTCGCCGCGCGTTTGATAGCCGAAGCGGGCGGGCGGGACAAGAATTGTGGGGGGCGTGTGAGCCAGACCCCCTTCACCCCTGCGGGGCACTTCCCCCGCAAGCGGGGGAAGCGAGTGAAGGCGTCGCCTCCCCCATTCATGGGGGAGGTGCCCGAAGGGCGGAGGGGGTATTTGAAAGACTACTCCCGGTCTTCCCCGATCCTGCTGAGATCGTACGGGGTCGACTGGTAGATCGAGTTCAGCCAGTTGCCGTAGAACAGGTGCGCGCTGGCGCGCCAGTAGTTGACCGGCTCGTTGGCGGGGTCGTCGCCGGGGAAATAGTTGACCGGCAGCTGGATATCGTCGCCCCTGGCGGCGTCGCGGGCATATTCCTCGCCGAGCGTCGTCGAATCATATTCGAGATGGTTGAACATGAAGACCTGGCGCATTGCCCGGTCGCGCACCAGGCAGGGGCCGGCCTCCTCGGATTCGACAACGATGTCGAGATTCTCGAAGGCGGCGAAATCCTCCGAGCGGTTCTCGGTATGGCGCGAGACCGGCACCGGGATCTCGTCGTTCATGCCGCGCATCAGGAGCGAGCGGTGGTCCTTCACGTCGTGCCAGTAGATGCCGAACCGCTTCTCGGGCAGGGTATATTTCGGGATGCCGTAGAAATGGTAGAGCGCGGCCTGCGCGCCCCAGCAGAGCGAGAACAGCGAATGCACGTTGGTGCGCGACCAGTCGAAGATGCGCTGCATCTCGTCCCAGTAGGTGACTTCCTCGAACTCCAGCTTCTCGATCGGCGCGCCGGTGACAATGAAACCGTCGAACTTCTCGTGCTCGATGGCCTCCCACGGGCGGTAGAATTCGCGCAGGTGCGATTCCGGGGTGTTCTTCGACTTGTGGCTGCCCGGCATCAGCAACGTCAGTTCGACCTGCAGCGGGGTCGAGCCCAGCACCCGGGCGATCTGGTTCTCGGTCTTGATCTTCTCCGGCATCAGGTTGAGCAGCGCGATGCGGATCGGGCGGATGTCCTGGCGGATCGCGTCATCCTCGCCGATGAGGAGGACGCCCTCGTCCTCGAGGATCTTGCGGGCGGGCAGGTCGGTCGGGATCTTGATCGGCATCTCGGGCGTCTCTCCGGTTGCTCAGCCCCGGCGGGCCTCGCGCCGCGCCTCGCAGGCGCGGATATAGGTTTCTGTCAGTTCCGCGGCGCCTTTTCGGCCGCTGGCGATGTCGGCGGCGAGGACATCGTGGATTGTCTTCAGGAAGTCGTCCGGCCCCGGCCCGCCGTCCTCGGCCGGGATGCCTTTAAATAGGTCGGCGGCGTCGAGAGAAAAGCCGTGCAGTTCGGCATAGCGCTCGTAGCGCGGCCGGCGGAAGGCGATCAGGTCCGGGAACATGGGCCCCGCGAACTTCAGCGGGTCGACGCCCTTGCCGTCGTCCGGCATGTCGGCGAGGCGGGGCGTGATGAAGGCCGGGTTGTAATAGAGCGGTTTCGGCGATTCCTGGGCGCGCGCCACCAGCTTCGCCTCGTAATCCGGGTTGGAGCGGAGATAGATGGTCAGCGTCTCGGCGCCGAGGCTCCTGATAACCGGGTCGTCTGCATCCTCGATATCGACGATCTCGCAGAGGCTGCCCGAGGCGTCATTGAGGAAGGAGTCGCAGCCATAGATGGTCCAGGCCTTGTCGATGAAGCCCTTGACGTCGAGCATCGAGGCGACTTCCGCGCGGCGGTAGAGATCCTGCCGCCGCAGGAACTCGGCCTTCGGCAGGCCGTCCTGCTCCGGTTCGCCGTACATCCCGAGGAAGGTCGAGACCGGATCGAGGTTGTCGACCGAGATGTTGTGGTTGATGTAGATGGAGTCCGAGCGCAGCAGGTTCGCGACGAAACGATCCTCCATCTGCATGATCTTCTGCTTGATGTTGTCGAGGATGTCCTCGGACAGGTACCGGGTGCCGATGCGGTAATCGGCGGAATAATGGTACCAGTTGGCCACCTTGCGCAGGCGGGAGGACAGCATGGTCTTGCCGACCCCGGACATGCCGAGCAGCGAGAAGGCATGCGGCAGCGCGCGGAAAACCTCGAAGGAGGGAAGCGGAGAAGCAGACATCGGACCCGGCAGCCGGTTAGTGAAAACGGTCACGGGTTATAGCGGCAGGCGCGGGCGGGGGAAAGGCGGAGTGATGTTGCAGCCCCCTCCGCCCTTCGGGCACCTCCCCCGCAAGCGGGGGAGGATTGAACCAGGGGCGAAGGGGGCGCCTATATACTCAGACGTCGAACTTCAGCGGCTTCGCCTGGACGACATGCGGGATGGCGCGGACCTTCTTGAGCACGTCGGCTGATATCTCGCCGTCGATCTCGAGCAGCGCGATGGCGTCGCCGCCGGCGGTGAGGCGGCCGAGATGGAAGGTCGCGATGTTGACGCCGTTGTCGCCGAGGACCTTGCCCATTTCGCCGATCAGGCCCGGCTTGTCATGGTTGGTGATGTAGAGCATCGACGGGGCGAGATGCGCCTCGATGTCGATACCCTTGATCTCGACGACGCGCGGGTTGGCGCCGAGCAGGGTGCCGGCGACCGTGCGGGTCTGCTTCTCGGTGGTGACCGTGATGCGGATCAGCGTCTGGTATTCCGGCGCCTGCAGGGTCCTGGTCTCGGTGAAGGCGATGTCGCGTTCCTTGGCGATCACCGGCGCGTTGACCATGTTGACCGAGCCCATCAGCGGTGACAGCAGACCCTGCAGCGCCAGCGCGGTCAGCGGCTTGGTGTTCAGTTCCGCCACGTGGCCGGCATATTCGATGGTCACCGCCTTGAGCGCGGTCTCCGTCAACTGGCCGGCGAAGCTGCCAAGCAGTTCGGCCAGCTTCATGTAGGGCTTCAGCCGCGGCGCTTCCTCCGCCGTCACCGACGGCATGTTGAGCGCGTTGGTGACGGCACCGGTGTGCAGGTTGTCGCTCATCTGCTCGGCGACCTGCAGCGCCACGTTTTCCTGCGCTTCCATGGTCGCCGCGCCGAGATGCGGGGTGGCGATGAAGTTCGGCAGGCCGAACAGGGCGTTCTCCTTCGCCGGCTCCTCGACGAACACGTCGAAGGCCGCGCCCGCGACATGACCGCTCTCCAGCGCTTCCTTCAGCGCCGCCTCGTCGACGAGGCCGCCGCGCGCGCAATTGACGATGCGCACGCCCTTCTTCATCCGGGCGATCGCCGCGGCATCGATGATGTTGCGGGTCTGGTCGGTCAGCGGCGTGTGCAGCGTGATGAAGTCGGCTTGTTCGAGCAGCGTTTCCAGCGTCACCTTCTGCACCCCGATCTCGATCGCGCGCTCGGCGGAGAGGAACGGGTCGTAGGCGAGCACCTTCATCTTCAGGCCGAGCGCCCGGTCGGCGGCGATGGAACCGATATTGCCGCAACCGATGACGCCGAGAATCTTGCCGGTCAGCTCGACACCCATGAACTTCGACTTTTCCCACTTGCCGGCATGGGTCGAGGTATTGGCCTGCGGGATCTCGCGGGCCAGCGCGAACATCATGGCGATGGCGTGCTCGGCGGTGGTGATGGCGTTGCCGAAGGGCGTGTTCATCACCACGACGCCGTTGGCGGTGGCGGCCTTCAGGTCGACGTTGTCGACGCCGATGCCGGCGCGGCCGATGACCTTGAGGTTGGTCGCGGCGTTGATCAGCTCGGCGGTCGCCTTGGTGGCCGAGCGGATGGCGAGGCCGTCATACTGGCCGATGATCTCGCGCTGTTCGGCGGGGGTGAGGCCGGGCTTGAAATCGACCTCGATGCCGCGCTCACGGAAAATCTCGACGGCGCGCGGGCTCAGTTTGTCGGATACGAGTACTTTCGGCATGGATCTGTTCCCTTACGCTGCCTTGTTCACATCTTTTGCGACGGTCGCCGCGGCCCAGTCGAGCCAGGGAAGCAGGGCTTCCAGGTTCGCGGTCTCGACGGTGGCGCCGCCCCAGATACGCAGGCCGGCCGGGGCATCCCGGTAGGCGCCGATATCGTAGGCGACCCCCTTGTCGTCGAGCATCGCCGCGATCCGCTTGGCGACGGCGGCCTGGGCTTCCGACGGCAGGGCGGTGAACCAGTCGGCGGTGATTTTCAGGCAGATCGAGGTGCAGGAACGTGTGGCCGGGTCCTCGGCGAGGAAGCCCGCCCAGCTTGATGCCTCGACCCATTTCGCGACGGTGGCGAGGTTGGCTTCGGCACGGGCGATAAGTCCCTTCAGCCCGCCGATCTCCTCGGCCCATTTCAGGCCGTCGAGGGCGTCTTCGGCGCAGAGCATGGAGGGCGTGTTGATGGTCTCGCCCTTGAACACGCCGTCGATCAGCTTGCCGCCCTTGGTCAGGCGGAAGATTTTCGGCAACGGGCGGTCCGGGGTGAAGCTCTCGAGCCGTTCGACGGCGCGCGGGCTCAGGACCAGCATGCCGTGGGCGGCTTCACCGCCGAGCACCTTCTGCCAGGAGTAGGTTACGACGTCGAGCTTCTCCCAGGGCAGGTCCATGGCGAAGGCCGCCGAGGTCGCGTCGCAGATGGTCAGGCCCTTGCGGTCCGAAGCGATCCAGTCGCCGTTCGGCACGCGCACGCCCGACGTGGTGCCGTTCCAGGTGAAGACGACATCGCGGTCGGTATCGACGGCGCCGAGGTCCGGAAGCTGGCCGTAGGGCGCTTCGAAGGTGCGGACATCCTTCAGCTTGAGCTGCTTGACGACATCGGAGACCCAGCCGGAGCCGAAGCTTTCCCAGGCCAGCATGTCGACGCCGCGCTCACCGAGCAGCGACCAGAGCGCCATCTCTACCGCGCCGGTGTCCGACGCCGGCACGATGCCGATGCGGTAGCCTTCCGGCAGGCCGAGGATCGCGGCCGAGCGGTCGATGACTTCCTTCAGCTTGGCCTTGCCGGGCTTCGCACGGTGCGAGCGGCCAAGCACGGCATCGCCGAGCGCGTCAAGGGTCCATCCCGGGCGCTTGGCGCAGGGTCCGGAAGAGAAATTGGGATTTGCGGGAACTTTCTCCGGATGCACGAGAGCATCCGCATGCGGCGTCTGCCGCGGAGCGGTATCGGTGGTCATGGTTTTTCCTCTCACCATTACAGATGAGTCTCGCCCCGGTGGGGAGGCGTGGCCCGCGCAAAGCAGTAGTGCAGTGCAATGAAGCGGTCAAATGGTTTCGCGAGAGCGAGGCGG